>JABJIU010000082.1 GCA_018661145.1 Pseudomonadota bacterium
ATACCCCTACTATGCAGACTCCTTTTCGTAACCCACTCATCACTGGCGGTTTAGGGCCTACGCGTTGTTTCTGAGAGGTAATCCAGTGCAGCCTGCACACCACCTGGACGGTGGGGAACTTCGGCCAGTTTGAGAGTCATCTCAATTCCGCTAAGTGTGCTTGCTAGCATTAGGTCGTTAAAGTCTCCGAGATGCCCGATCCGGAAGATCTTACCGCCCAGGCGGCCCAGACCGTTACCCAGAGACATATCGAAATGCTCGAGGACGGTCTGGCGAAAGGCATCTGCATCGTAACTGTCAGGCATCACTACAGCTGTCAGTGAGTTACTGTAACGTTCCGGATCGAGACACAACAGTTCAAGTTCCCACGCCTTGATAGCGCGTCGGGTTGCCTGGGCCAGTCGGGCATGACGAGCGAACACCTGTTCGAGTCCTTCTTCCAGCAGCATAGCAAGCGCTTCGCGCAATCCAAAAAGAAGATTCGTTGCAGGCGTGTAGGGAAAGAAGCGATCCCGGTTTGCGCCAAGGATATCCTGCCAGTCCCAATAGGCCTTGACGAGTCGGGCGTCCTTCGCCGCGAAAATAGCTTTGTCACTGATTGCATTGAAGCTTAAACCTGGAGGCAGCATCAAGCCCTTCTGGGAGCCTGCGATAGTGACATCAACACCCCATTCATCGTGACGATAGTCGATAGAGGCAAGCGAGGAGATGGTGTCGACCATCAGCAAGGCGGGATGACCCGCGCGGTCCATCGCTGATCGGACCTGCGCGATATCGGAACATACCCCGGTTGAGGTTTCGTTATGCACAATGCATACGGCTTTAATCGTCCTTTGCCGATCCTCAGTGAGAGCGTCCTCGAGAAGGGCTGGGTCAACTCCGTGGCGCCAGTCCGTGGAGAGGACGGTTGTTTGCAGCGAGAGTTTGTTAGCAAGGCGCTGCCAGCTAGAGGCAAAATGCCCGGTCTCGTAGATCAGGACCCTGTCTTGGGGTGAGAGGCAATTAACCAGAGCTGCTTCCCAGGCGCCGGTACCCGAGGCGGGGAAAATCACCACGGATCGGCTGGTCTTGAAGATCAGCGGAAGTTTCTCAAGAATTTCACCTGCCAGGCGGCGGAACTCAGGTCCACGGTGATCAATCGTGGGGCGACTGATTGCTTGGAGGATGCGACCAGGCACATTGGTTGGGCCTGGTATCTGCAGCAGGTGACGGCCGGACATGACTCGGGATGGGTTAGATGAGGAAATGAAGGTTCGATTGCATTCTGAAGATTGATTTGGCGTAATGTCAAGAAACCCGCCAGACGCCTCAGGTTTTTGACGGCGCTGGCTCGATACAAACAGAGACTGATCGGAACCGTAATTGACTGAAGTCAAGAATTCACCGGTGGCAGGAAATTCCCGTATTGCGACTCGCCTTCGCAACGAGGTTGAGGGTGACGTCTGGTTTGATGCGTTTTCCCGTGGCCGGTATTCGACTGATGCCTCTGCATACCAGATCGAGCCTGTTGGCGTGGTGGTGCCCCGCACGTGGCAGGACGTGATCTCAGCGATTCAGATTGCCGCCGATGAGGAGATCGCGGTACTTCCCCGCGGTGGCGGGACCTCGCAGTGCGGTCAGACGGTTGGCCAGGCACTCGTCATCGACACCAGCGCGCATCTTAATAGTGTGGTCAAACTCGACCCGGACATGCAGAAGGTATGCGTGGAGCCCGGGATTGTGTTGGATCATCTGAACCATCGTCTTGCGCCGCATGGCCTGATGTTCCCCGTGGACGTTTCAACGGCCGCGCAAGCCACGATCGGTGGCATGACGGGCAATAACAGCTGCGGCGCTCGCTCGGTTCGGTACGGCACCATGCGGGATAACGTTCGGGCGATTACAGGAATCCTCGCAGACGGACAGCGCCGCCGTTTCGACACTCTTGAAGAAGGCGTTCCTCGTAATGGCCTGGAAGAGGAATTGGTCGCAATCGGCGTGTCTGAAGCTGAGGAGATCTCGCGACGGTTCCCCAAAGTCCAAAGACGCGTGGGCGGATATAACATCGATGCTCTGACCCTGTCTGATAAGACGGAAGGCATAAACCTTGCTCATCTGCTTGTGGGGTCGGAGGGAACCCTTGCGTTTTCAGAAGCAATTGAACTGCAACTTGTGCAGGTTCCAAAGCACAAAGTACTAGGAGTCTGCCACTTCCCAAAATTTTATGCCGCTATGGAAGCGTCGCAGCACCTCGTGACGCTTGGTCCCTGCGCAGTCGAATTGGTAGATCAGACGATGATCGATCTGTCGCGGGAAAATTCGGTGTTTCGGCCTGTCATCGAACGATGCGTTAAAGGCGAGCCGGAGGCGCTGTTGCTGGTTGAATTCGCCGGTGAATCCCACGACGAGCAGTTAGTGGCACTTAAACGACTCCACGAGTTGATGGACGATCTCGGGTTTGCTGATGCAGTGGTCGATGCGGTGGATCCACAATTTCAGAAAGATATCTGGGAGGTCCGGAAGGCGGGCCTGAACATCATGATGTCGATGAAAGGTGACGGAAAACCGATCTCATTCATCGAAGACTGCGCCGTGCGTTTGGAGGATCTTGCGGAATACACCCAGCGTCTCACGGAAATCTTTGCGAAACACGGCACGTCTGGCACCTGGTATGCCCACGCGTCAGTCGGCTGCCTACATGTGAGGCCCGTGCTCAACCTCAAGCAGGAAGTCGATGTAAGAAAGATGCGAACTATTGCGGAGGAAGCCTTCGCGATGGTTCGTGAATACAAAGGCTCCCATTCCGGCGAACATGGAGACGGCCTTGTGCGCTCTGAGTTTCACGAAGCGATGTTTGGCAAACGAATGGTTGATACCTTTGCCAGGGTAAAACAATTGTTTGATCCGCACGGCACTTTTAATCCCGGCAAGATCGTCAATCCTTCCAAGATGGATGACAGAAGTCTCTTCCGGTTTAAACAAGGCTATCGAGTCGAAAACCTTAATACCGCTTTGGATTGGTCTGCATGGGGTGGGTTTTCAGGTGCTGTAGAGATGTGCAACAACAATGGCGCGTGCCGTAAAAGGGATGCCAAAGTGATGTGCCCGTCGTATCGGGCAACCGGACAGGAAGAACACCTCACCCGCGGACGAGCCAACACCCTGCGCCTCGCTTTGTCAGGCCAGTTGGGAGCCGAGGCTTTCACCTCCCGAAAGATGCACGAGTCGATGCAGCTCTGTGTCGGTTGCAAAGGCTGCCGTCGCGAATGTCCGACGGGTGTCGATATGGCGAAGATGAAAATCGAGTTTTTGCATCACTATCACTCCCGCCATGGTGTGCCTGCACGTGAACGTCTTGTCGCGGAGCTTCCACGATATGCGCCCTGGTTAAGCCGAGTGTCCGGGTTGGCAAATCTTAGGAATCGCAGTCGCCTGTTGAAAAAGCTTGGGCATCGGGTTTTTGGTCTCAGTGCTGAGCGGCAACTGCCTCACTGGGCAAGCCATCCCTTTTCGGATACTGCGTACGAGGCTGGTGAAAATCGCAATGGAGAACTCGTTCTGTTTGCCGATACGTTCAACCGTTATTTTGATCCCGACGTGCTTTGGGCCGCGGTGAGGGTTTTGACAAAAGCCGGCTATCGGGTACACCTGCCGAGTGCACGGGGGCGTGAACGCCGACCGCTTTGCTGTGGACGGACCTATCTTGCCTCGGGGATGACGCAAAGAGCAAAAGAGGAAGCGCAGCGTACTCTAAACGCTATCCAACCCTATCTTGAGGCAGGAATGCCGGTGGTGGGTCTCGAACCATCCTGTCTATTTACCTTCAAGGATGAAATTCCGAGTTTACTGCCCGGGGAAATAACAACACGGCTTGCCGATCAGGCTCAGATGTTTGAGCAATTCCTGTTGGGCGAGGGGTATAGGGGCTTTTCCCAGTTGGAGTGGGCGTCGTCGCAGGGACAAAAGGCATTTGTGCATGGCCATTGCCACCAAAAAGCCTTCAATGCACACGGCATGGGAGCTCAACTTATGCGTGCGATCCCGGGACTGACGGCCGAGGCAATACCTTCGGGATGCTGCGGTATGGCCGGGGCCTTTGGGTATCAAAGTGAGACTCAAGAGGTTTCGTCCAGGATGGCTGAGCTTGATCTGCTGCCAGCAGTTCGTGGTACAGATACGAGTGACTGGCTGGTCGCAGACGGTTTCAGTTGCCGACACCAGATAAAAGATCTGGCACACCGTGATGCTAGACACACTGCCCAAGTGCTGGACGGGATGCTGGCGTGATGTACGGCGCAGATTGAGTTGGGCGGTTTGCAAGAATTCGACGCCCTCGTTATTGCCTGGTGTACTTTTGCGCTATTTTGCGGGGGGCTGATTAAAGGGACACTAGGTGTTGGTACGCCGCTGTTGACGGTTCCGTTGATGGCGCTGGTGTTGCCGGCCCAGATGGCCGTCATTCTGATGGCGGTTCCGGTCGTAGTTGCCAATGTCTGGCAGGCCTTTAAGGCAGGGCGCTTGCAGGCTGCGGCGATACGATTCTGGCCATCGTTCGTTACCATTTTGGTGGGTACCTATGTCGGTGTCACTATTCTGGCGACGATCGATGAACAGGCACTGCTGCTTGTCGTCGGAGCGGTGGTGATTGCTTCTGCGATTTGGCAGAGCTCGTCATACCGGTTAAGCCTCAAACCGTCTTTGGAAAGACCGGCAGGAGTAATCTTTGGTCTGGCGAGTGGTATCGTTGGTGGGCTGTCGTCAATGTTTGGCCCGATGCTGATTATCTATCTGGTCTCGATTCCCGACTTGGATAAAGAGCGTTTTGTCGCAACGATTAGCTTCTTATATATTGCATGTGTTGTTCCTTGGACGATAATGTTATTGTGGTTTGGTATTCTGGATCAGCAACTGATTGTGCTTTCGGCGCTGGCGACGGTTCCGGTAGTCGCCGGACTGGTCGTCGGCGAAGTGCTCCGAAAACGGGTGAGTGATTCCCGCTTCCAGAAATTGATATTGATCGTCTTGTTGCTTTCGGGAGCCGCCATGCTTTGGCGTGCATTGGTATAAAACTGGTGAGACAAGCGCTAGGATACTAAACCCGGGGTAAGACCCGCTGTAGTGTGTAAACCTAATCAGGAGGAAATATACAATGATGAACACGAAAAAGTTTCTTGTTTCAGTAGGCTCCGTCGTTACCGCAATGACTCTTTCGGCCGGTACGGCTTTTGCGGGCTGCGCGACAGATGGGCTGCCAGGTTCCATGGATCGGCCCGGTGGATTCCCGGAACGGGCATTGGGCATGGTCGTTCCCTACGGTCCCGCCGGTGGATCTGGTCAGATTGCCCAGGCGATGGCGCAAGCTGTGACCGAATTGACGGGCGTCTCGATCAACCGCGACCACAAGCCCGGTGGTTCGGGCACGGTCGGCATGACTGCTTACCTGGCAACGCCGGCCAACGGATATACCGTGCTTGAGCACATCGATGATGCGTCCAGTGCCCATGCGTTGGATTCAGGCCGTCCCAACCCAGCCGAAGATCTGATTCCACTTGTGATCTCTCAGATCACCTTCTCACAGATCTACATTCGGACCAATGAAGATCGATACACCGACTGGAACTCTTTTGTCGAGTGGGTGAAGGCGCAGGATGGTAAGGCGACTATCGCGAACGTCTCCAAAGAAGGCTCCATGGAACGCATCAACATGAAGTATCTGACGGATTCGACCGGGATGAAGATTCAGCAGATCTCTTTCGACAAAGGTGCTCCCCGCTATGGCGCGCTTGCAGGCGGACAGGTTGACGCGCTCTTTGAGCAACCTGGTGACGTGCGTAAGTTTCTCGATTCAGGAACCTTCAAGCCGATCCTGACACTCCTGCACAGCCGTCCGGGGGTGTTCGCTGATGTGCCCAGCCTGACGGACGCGGGCTTTGACTTCGAGCCGCTGCTCCGTTTCCGTGGCTTTTATGTACATAAGGATGCACCTGCCGACCGTGTTGCCTGGCTGCAGTGGGCATTCCAGAAGGCCTTTTGTGAAAAGAGCTATCAGGACTTCAACGAAAGCAAGTACATGAACCTGATCGAGAGTTTCCGTGATTCGGATGGCGCGCGTGAGTTGATTACAGCGACCATTGCGCAGTATCGCGACGTCTACAAACAACTGGGAATGGAGGTTAAGTAAACTCATTTCCCGGTTAAGGCATGTTGAGCGGTCAGGAGCAGCGAGTTGCTGTTCCTGACCGTTTGGTTTTCAATCATCTTTTTAGGTTGCAGTGACTCATGGGAAAACTGCGTCTGGGTCATATCTGCGAGGCAGCCTTCTGGCTGGTGCTGGCCACTTTTCTTTATGTTGAGTCCTTTGAATTTGACCGCGGAATCGAAATCTACAAGTTTGGCGCGACAGGCTGGCCGAGAGCGCTGCTGCTACTGCTGGCGGTCGCTGCGATAGGTCAGTTCACGTATCAATTTCTCGCCGGAGACAAGTCCACATCGGGGACGGTTGGCGCCGCATCGGACGACGGCGCGGAAGAGGCAGCCCGGCAGTCCGGGCATTCCGATTTTAGGTGGTACGTTACTACTTTCTGTCTTCTGGCCGTTCCGTTCCTATACATGCGGGCGCACGACCTCACGGGGATCTTTCTCACACTAGATAAAGAGGGTGTTCACACAGTCAAACTGGTTGCGGCGCCCTTACTGTTGGCGGTTTACCTATTTCTGGCGAGGGGCAATCAGGTTGGCGCGATTCTCACGCTGCCCCTGTTCTTTGCAGCGCTGCTTGAAGACTTGGGTTTTTATGCCATGGCCCCGCTCTTTATCGTCGGGATAACACTCCTGATGGGTGAACGGCGTGCCCGGTGGATTGCGTTGACAGTCGCACTGATCATGGGGTTTTTGCTGCTGATTTTTGTTAGCCTGCTATATGTCGGTCTTCCTACCGGCAATATCAGTCCCTTCTATGACTTGAGCCACCTGCTGGTGACTCTGCTTCAGTGATCGTGAGGCTATAGTTTCAAGTGGATCCATTCAGTAACTTCATCACTGGGACCGTTACGTTGTTCAGCGATCCCCTGGGGATCCTGATATTTTTCGGCGGCGTTGTCGGCGGGATGCTGTTTGGGGCCATCCCCGGCGTTAGCATGCTGACCCTGGCCGCAATCTTGTTGCCCTTTACGGCGCATTTGTCAGCGGAACACGGCATCATGCTGTTCTCGGTAATCTATTGCACCGGCGTATACGGCGGGGCAATCACAGCAATTCTGTTTAACATCCCCGGTGCTCCAGAAAATGCGCCGACGGCCTTCGACGGTTACCCAATGACCCGCAAAGGGCAGGCGGGCAAAGCCGTGGGGGCTGCCGTAATGTGTTCCGCGATCGGGGGTACCGTGTCAGCGATTATCATGATGGCGGCGACCGCACCGATTGCGAATTGGGCGATCTCTGCCTTTGGCCCGCCTGAGATTTTTGCACTCGTGTTCTTTGGTCTCGCTGTTGCGGCAACGGTCGGTGCCAAGACGCTGTGGAAAGGGTGGTTGTCCATCTTGTTGGGATTGATAATTGCGGTCGTTGGGATGGATCCGGTCGGCGGTATAGAGCGCTATGACTTCAATATGCCCTACCTATTGGCCGGAATTCACTTCATTCCAACAATTCTCGGCTTCTTTGCAGTTTCCGAGATTTTTGTCCAGGCAGAAAGAAAGGCCACAGGTGTCTACGAAGCGCCAAAACTAAGCGTCAATTTCCCCACGCTCTCGGAATTGATTGCCCACAAGTTTGCTGTTTTCCGCTCCATCGTTATCGGGTTTTTCTGTGGCATCCTGCCGGGTATAGGCGCTACACTCGCGGCGTTCATGGGTTACAACGAAGCCGTACGGTGGTCGAAAGACCCAAGTGAATTCGGCAAGGGAAAATTAGAAGGCGTAATTTCCTCAGAGACCGCCAACAATGCGGCTACAGGCGCCGCCATGATTCCACTGCTGGCACTGGGACTCCCTGGAGGTGCGTTAACCGCCATGATGGTAGGCGTTTTCCAAATGCATGACATGGAGCCCGGACCGCTGGTTTTTCTCAACAGTCCGGATCTTGTCTGGGTGGTGTTCGCCGCCATGTTTTTCGCAAATCTCTCGATTCTGTTTGTGGGCTTCCTTGAGACAAAGACGATAATCAATCTTTTGCGAATTCCGTTTCAGTTCCTGGCGCCACTCATTCTGCTGCTTGCGACGGTAGGCGCTTATGCCGTTCGAGGTCTTGTCATCGACGTGGTCGTGATGTTCATTGCCGGTGTAGCGGGTTTCTTCTTGCGTCGCTCTGGATATTCCGTTGCCGGAATTGTGTTGGGTCTGATCCTTGGCAAGATCGGTGAGCAGACGTTCGCACAGGCGATGCAGATGCTTCACTTTGAGTGGACCGGTTTCTACGATCGCCCGATTGCGGCATTCCTGATCTTGGCTGCGCTTTTGACTGTGGCCGGTAGTATCTACAGTGCCTTTTTCAAAAAAGAGCGCCAGTAAACGGTCATAGAACGGGAGTTCGCGACTGACGCGGTGCGACAGGACTGCGATGGTATTTTGACCGACAGGGAATGGTAGGAGCTTCTCGGATCGCTCTTGAAGGGGATGGGGCTGATAAAAGTAAGCGGCAGGGGCGTATTTCTGGAGCGGATTACCTACTTTTATCGCGCCCCGAATAGAGAATCGACCTGATTAATTGGGTCGGCTGGAGGGCGCTGGACACCCTTGCCCACAATGTCTTAGGGTCTGACTCTATCAGGCAGGTTTGACCGATACATCCAGTTATCTTCCGGAGGCAGCATGGAGACACCCTTAACCCCCATGGAGTTTGCCCGCCGAGCGCGACGGCTTTACCGCGAGCGTGAAGGAGTGGTGGACGGTGAACTCAGGTTTACGTACGGTGAGTTCCTCGAGCGGTGCGACCGCTGGTCAACGGCGCTTCAGTCACTCGGTGTGGAACAGGGTGATCGCGTTGCCTACATTGCCCCAAATACGCATGCACACCTAGAGGCCTACTATGCAGTGCCGCAGATAGGTGCTGTGTTGGTCCCAATTAACTTTAGGCTGAAACCGGAAGACTTTGCATACATCATTAACCATTGCGGGGCTAGAGCGGTCTGTGCACACCCCGATCATCTCGAGGCCATTGACGCAATCAGGGGTCAGATTCCAGCAGTGGAAGTGTTTGTTGCGCTCGAAGGATCCGGCGATGGGTGGCTGGACTACGAGGAGACCCTGACCTCCCATGACCCGGAGTTTGAACCGGTCGAAATCAGTGAGTCGGATCTCATTACGATTAACTACACCAGCGGAACAACGGCTAGACCCAAGGGCGTCATGATCACGCATCGCAATGCGTACATCAACATCATGGGCACGCTGGTTCAGCATCATCTGAGTCCGGCGGATCGGTATCTTTGGACCCTGCCGATGTTTCACGCCAACGGTTGGACATTTACGTGGATAAACACGGCCCGGGGGATGACTCATGTCTGTCTGCCAAAGGTCGAGCCGGCTGCCATCTACCAACTCATCAAAGAAGAAGGAATCACGATGTTCTGCGCGGCACCGACAGTGTTGATCAGTATCGCCAACGCGCCGGAAAAATTAAGAGAAGGCGCCCCGAGGGGCGTACGCCTCTTCACCGCTGGCGCACCACCTGCAGCCGCTACGATTGAACTGATAGAAAGAGACCTGGGCTGGGAATTGACCCACGTTTACGGCCTTACTGAGACGGCGCCTCTCATCACCGTTTGTGAGCCAAGACCGGAGCATCAAATCCTTTCTATTGAAGAACGGTCGAAAGTCAAAGCTCGGCAAGGTGTCGAGTTGGTCAGTTCAGGGGAAGTACGCGTTGTCGATGAAAAGGGTGTTGAGGTCCCGGCAGACGGGACTACCCTGGGAGAAATCACGGTACGCGGTAATGTGGTGATGGCAGGTTACTACAATGATCCCGGAGCGACTGCGGCGGCGGTTAAAGACGGTTGGTTCCATTCTGGAGATGCTGCCGTTGTCCATCCCGATGGATATGTCGAGATCCGCGATCGCTTCAAGGATGTGATTATCAGCGGTGGTGAAAATATCTCCTCGGTAGAACTTGAAGGGTGCCTGTTGACTCATCCGGCGGTTCAAGAGTCCGCAGTGGTCGGTATGCCGCACGAAAAATGGGGGGAGAGTCCACATGCGTTTGTGGTGCTCAAGCAAGGCGCGCAAGCGACCGAAGACGAACTCAAAGAGCACGTCCGTTCACAACTGGCGCACTTCAAAACACCTCAGGCGGTCAGTTTTGTTGAGGAACTGCCTAAGACTGCCACCGGTAAAGTCCAGAAGTACGTGCTGCGCCAGCATGAACCGGGTATTGCCACACAGTAGACGCGGGATGGGACGAGCGGGGGGGTCCCTACCAGTTCCAGACCCAAGCCGCCATCAGGCCTTTGCTCGCGGCTGACAGGGAAGGCACCCATCTGGGTGGGTTACCCAGAAGCCGCCAGGTATCCAGAAGGGCAGGGATGGCCACCAGCGCCGCAACTTCGTCTCTGTCCCTTCCAAGCGCGTTAGCGATTCCCATGACATCCCCATCCTCATGGTCGTTTAAAAAGGTCAGATAGGCAGCGCTAATCCCTAGATGGGTAATGACTGCACCAGTTGCAAGGCTTCGCTTGGAGATTTCAGCGTCGTGAAGATACCCAAAAGCTACTTCTGAGAGTAGCCATTGGGTTTGGAACCCGGCTGAGGCGACTCTAAGTTGGTGACGGGGAGTCAGGTTCTCGCCGGGGTACACCACCGTCAAGTCATCGATGTTGGCATTAATCCCTGTGACCGCGGCGACAGCCATATGACCCGCCTCATGGGTAAGCAGCATGCCCAGCGCCCCGACAGATATCCAGCCGCCAGTAAGCGTTCCGGAAAGGTCGGCAGGGACATGAGGGGACGAAAGGGTCAGTAACAGAAATAACTGAATACGAGGCGTATTTTTTTGGACGGTTTTCGACCATTGGTTCATCATGAAATCTACCTAATCGCGGCCGGGTATCTTACCTGTCGCGCACCGATACAAAACCGATTGACTAGTCAGATCAACAAGGCCAACCGAAGTTGGATTGCTTGAACGCACCTGATGGTGTAAAACGCACGGGTAGCGAACATTAATAAAACAGGAGGATGTTATGTCTAAAGTCACGAAGGGGTTTGCATCGGTAGTTCTGGGAACCGTTGTCCTCGCGGCGTCGTTTTCAGGGCAAGCTGACAGTATCAAGGTGGGATTCAATGTCCCTTTGACTGGTTTTGCTGCGGCAGATGGTAAATCTGCGCGGATCGGTGCTGAGTTGGCTGTTGAACAGGTCAATGCTGCAGGCGGGATTAACGGAAAGGACCTGGAACTCGTAATTTATGATGACCAAGCGAGCCCGAAAGAGTCGGCCCCACTCGCTGCGAAACTGATTACGCAAGATGACGTTGTGGCAGGAATCTCGGGAAGTTACTCGGGTGCGACCAGAGCGGCTGCTACGATCTACCAGGAAAACGCTACCCCCTATATCTCGGCATATGCGGTCCAT
>JABJIU010000139.1 GCA_018661145.1 Pseudomonadota bacterium
ATCCTGATTCCTACCGCGGTGGTAGGAGCGATTGGCGTATTGCTTCTGCTTGAGCCCGACCTTGGATGCACTGCGGTCATCATGATGGTGGCACTGGGCATGATGTTTCTTGCCGGGACTCCGCTTCGATATATTCTCGGCGCGATTGCGGTGGCGGTCTGTGCCGTTGCGGCATTGATCATGATGGCTGATTACCGGCTCGATCGGGTGTCGAGTTTTATTGATCCCTGGGCGGATCCTTATGGCTCAGGTTTTCAATTAGTCCAGGCCCTGATTGCACTGGGCAGTGGTGAATGGTTTGGCGTGGGTTTGGGTGCCAGCGTCCAGAAGCTGTTTTACCTCCCGCACGCCAGTAATGATTTCTTGATCGCGGTTGTAGGAGAGGAACTCGGACTGGTTGGCGTTGCTGGTTTGTTATGCCTTTATGGTCTCGTACTCTGGAGAATTTTCAACCTGGCTGGACGTGCTGCTGAGGCTAAAGCCTATTTCGGAGCCCGGCTAGCACAGGGAATTGGTCTTCTGCTGATTGTCCAGGTGATGTTTCATTTCGCGGTCAATCTTGGACTGGTGCCGACCAAGGGGCTGAACTTGCCACTTATGAGCTACGGCGGCAGCAGCATGCTCATTAACGGACTGGCTTTCGGACTTCTGGTGTCTATAGAACACAGTCTTTCCAAAGGCCGCGTGGGGGCGCGTTGACCACCGTGATGATCATGGCGGGTGGAACTGGCGGGCACGTTTATCCAGCGCTCAGTGTGGCTGAGCGTCTTCGCGATCAGGGCGTTGATGTCATCTGGTTGGGCACCCGTAGAGGGCTTGAGGCTCGGGTGGTCCCGACGGCAGGTTTCGACATTGAATGGCTCGATGTTAAAGGACTGGTCGGCACATCCTGGGTCCGGAAACTCAGCATGCCATGGATGCTGCTTAGAGCGGTCGGCCAGGCCTTAAAGATTATGCGTCGCCGTTTTCCAGATGCCGTGCTCGGCATGGGCGGATTTGTGGCAGGCCCCGGCGGCATTGCGGCATGGCTGCTGCACCGACCTCTCATAATCCACGAAGCCAATGCAGTTTGTGGCTTAACAAATCGTCTGTTGGCGCCGTTGTCAAAACGAATCCTGACGGGTTTTGAGAATGTCCGGCACCTCGGTGCAAAGGCCCGATGGACAGGCAATCCGGTTCGGACAGAGATCACCCAGCGCGTATCGACTGCGAGGGCGGCTCATGAAATACAGCCGCTCCGACTGTTGGTGCTCGGCGGCAGTCAGGGTGCCCGGTCAATCAATGAACTGTTACCCGAGACGCTGCGCCAGTCCCAATGTGGATCCCAACTGATCATTACGCATCAAAGTGGCCAAGGCCGAGACGAACAGGTACGCCGCGCCTACGCGGATGCCGAAATATCGGTGAAAGTGGTCCCGTATATCGAAGACATGGCTTGGGCTTACCGTGATGCTGATTTGGTGATTGCTCGATCTGGTGCCATGACCGTTACTGAGTTGTGCGCCGCGGGACTGGCTTCGATTTTGCTGCCATTTCCTCACGCTGCATCGAATCATCAGGCAGTCAATGCGCGCGTGCTAGCACAGGCAGCAGGCGCGGTCGTGATCGAGGCCTCCGCACTTGATCAAAGTCGGCTCGCCCGGGAGATCGATAGCCTGGCCCGCAATCGAAACACGCTGGTGCGGATGGGTCAGGCCGCCCGTTCCCTTGCCCGACCGGATGCAACGGCCGAGGTCGCGAAACATTGCTTGGAGTTGGCTCATGCGTGAGTTTGTCCGACATGTGCACTTCGTCGGAATCGGCGGCGCTGGTATGAGCGGCATCGCCTCAGTTCTGATCGATCAGGGATACCACGTTAGTGGGTCCGATCAGGTGGAATCGATGGCAACCCGGACCCTGTCCAACAAGGGTGCACAGGTTTGGCTTGGCCATGACGCTGACTACGTAAAAGGTGCTGATGTCGTGGTCGTCTCCAACGCGGTGGGAAGCGGCAACCCGGAAGTCGTTACCGCCGCCGAGCAGGGTATTCCTGTTGTGCCCCGGGCTCAGATGCTTGGAGAACTCATGCGCTTTCGCAACGGCATTGCGGTTGCCGGTACTCATGGGAAGACAACGGCAACGAGTCTTGTCGCAGCGGTGTTTGCTGAGGCGCAACTGGATCCGACATTTCTCGTCGGCGGTCTGGTGAAAAGCGAGGCAGGTAATGCCCGGCTTGGTAATGGTCAGTGGCTGATCGCAGAGGCGGATGAGAGTGATGCCTCTTTCCTGCATTTACAGCCCCATATCGCTGTCGTTACCAATATCGATACCGACCATATGGCGACTTACAGCGGTGACTTTGATCAACTCATCGACACCTTCCAGACTTTTCTGCATAACCTGCCGTTTTATGGCTTAGCCGTATTGTGTTCCGATGATCTCGTTATTCGGGATCTTCGGCCTCACATCCGCAGACCTGTTGTTACCTATGGAGTGGAAGCCGGCGCGGACTACCGGGCCACCCAGATTCGCCAAGACGGCACTCGTATGCAGTTCGAGGTCGCTCTTATGGGAGAAAGACGAATAGAAGTGGATCTTCCGATTCCAGGATTCCATAACGTTCGCAACGCCCTTGCAGCTATTGCCGTTGCGGACAAGGTGGGTATTGCCGCCGATGCCATTACTGAAGGCCTTCGGAGTTTTGCGGGCATTGATCGTCGGTTCGAGATTCTTGGGGAGATGATCCTAAGCCCGGGCCAGGCGCTGTTGGTTGATGACTACGCACACCACCCACGGGAAATCGAGGCGACGCTCGCCGCCGCACAGGGCTGCTGGCCCGATCGTCGAAAGGTCGTGGTTTTTCAACCCCATCGTTTCACCCGCACGCAGGAACTGCTGGATGACTTCAGTGCCTTGCTGGACGGGGTGGCTTGTCTCGTGATCACCGAGGTCTACGCCGCCGGCGAAAAGCCCATCCCGCGGGCAGACGGCCGGGCTTTATGTCGTTCGATTCGGTCGCGTGGTGGCGTCGACCCCGTATTTGTTCCTGAAATCGATCAACTTAAACAGGCGCTCCTGCCGATCCTGCGGGATGGAGATGTGGTGTTGACTCTCGGTGCGGGCGATATCGGTCGGGCGGCCCGTGAATTGGTTCCGCCTGTGCGCTTACAAGAGGGGACCTACGGGTGAATGCGGTAATGACTGCAGGCAAGCAGACGGCATTTGTGGGGGTTCGAGGCGCTATCCGGTGTCAGGAGTCCATGGCGAAACATACCAGTTGGAAAGTTGGCGGACCGGCCCGCTATTTTTTCGAGCCTCAGGATCTCGACGATCTGACTGCGTTTTTGCAGAGTCTGGATTCGCAGGTACCGATTCTCTGGCTTGGTCTTGGCAGTAATTTGCTGGTTCGAGATGGCGGCTTCGATGGCGCGGTCATCGCGGCTCATCGAGGACTTCGGGCAATGAAATACCTCGGGGATGGACGTCTGATGGCTGAGGCCGGTATTTCCTGCGCGCGTTTCTCTCGGTTTGCCGCAAGGCATGGGCGGGCGGGGGCTGAATTTCTTGCTGGCGTTCCGGGCACCATGGGCGGGGCTCTCGCCATGAACGCCGGGGCTTTCGGTTGCGAGACCTGGAATCTGGTTGAAGAGGTCGATCTGGTGGATCGTGGGGGCGCATTCCACAGGCAGTCGGCCCAGTCATTTGCAGTGTCTTATCGGAAAGTCGAGATCCCGAAAGCACACTGGTTTACGGCTGGGTATTTCAGGCTTGGCGAAGCATCAGGACAAGACGAGGCTATTACGGTCCGCTCGCTTCTGGAAAAGCGGGCTGCAAGTCAGCCGGTTCGACTATCCAGCGCCGGTTCCGTCTTCCAAAATCCGCTGGATGATTATGCGGCACGGCTGATTGAGGCCTCTGGTCTTAAAGGCGCACGATGCGGCGGTGCCACCGTTTCGATGCAGCACGCTAACTTCATCGTCAACGATCAACAGGCGTCGGCAAATGATATCGAGACCTTAATCACAAAGGTTCGAGAGACGGTCGCGGATCAGACAGGAGTGGTTCTTGAACCGGAAGTACGGTTTGTGGGGGAAGGTCAATGAGCGCTAGCGATCTTCCGGAACTGCGGCCTGTGTCGAACGTGCCAACGGCTTATGATGCAACAGATGTGACGCCGGATCGCCAGCGACGCTGGCTGGGTATCGCTGCGCTGGCAATATTACTGGTCAGTGCGCTTGCCGCGGATCAGATCATTCGATCCGGTTACTTCACCATCGAAAAAGTCACGGTTGCGATCCCCCTCACACATGTTGACCGCGGCATTGTCGAGCGGACCGCCTGGCGCAGCATTCAGGGCAATTTACTTAATGTGGACCTCAACCGGATAGAGGAGTCACTGGAAACGCTGCCCGGTGTCTTTCAGGTAATGGTGCGCCGGGTCTGGCCGGATGCTCTGGAATTGAGGATTGTTGAAACGCGGGCAATTGCACGGTTTCAGAGTCTGCAGAATCCCAATGCGATATCCGTCGACAGTTATATCAACCTCTCACCCACACAGATTCTGTCCGCAGCGCCAGTACTTCGTGGCCCTAAAACGCAGCGAGAGACTTTAGTGGACGTTTTCTTTTCTGTCTTTCCACTTCTTCGGGAAGTTGGTCTTCAGCCCTTGGAGCTGTCGCTTAGCAAAGCGGGCCGTTGGGCACTGGAACTGCAGTCAGACGATGTCTTAACAGGTGCTCGCTTTACGCTTTTGTTGGGCCGCGATGACGCTATTGAAAAAGTAGACCGTTTTGCGCGCAGTTATGCCATTGCTCTTCGCCGCAAGGTTGATCTGATCGCCAAAGTTGATATGCGGTATGCCAGCGGTTTTGCGGTTCAGTGGCAGGGCGAAGGCGGCGGGTCAACGGTGCAGTTGGCCGGACTCTCAGGAAACTAGAGGTTGATCTTATTACCATGACTAAGCGACTCGAAAGCGACATCATCGTCGGACTCGACATTGGCACCTCTAAAGTGCTGGCAGTGGTTGCCGAGGTGAAAGAGAACGAGGGTATCGAGATTCTGGGGGTAGGTCAGCATTCCTCGCGGGGTTTGCGCAAAGGGGTGGTGGCCAATATCGATTCCACAGTGCAGTCCATCCAGCAGGCGATAGAAGAGGCAGAACTCACGGCCGAGTGCAGAATCAGCTCGGTCTACGCCGGTATCGCCGGAGGCCATATCAACAGCATGAATTCACACGGTGTTGCTGCCATCAAGAACCGTGATGAGGTGGGCCCCGAAGATGTGGAACGGGTACTGGATGCTGCCCAAGCCCAGGCGATTCCGAATGATCAGCAGGTGCTGCACATCCTCCCCCAGGACTTCATCATCGATGGGCAGGATGGAATTCGCGAACCGATCGGAATGAGCGGGGTTCGTCTTGAGGCCAAAGTACACATCATTACCGGCGCAGTCAGTGCAGCCCAAAACATCGTTAAGTGCATCACCCGATGTGGGCTCGAGGTCGAGGAGGTCGTGCTTGAACAGGTTGCCTCGAGCTATGCCGTTCTAGATGATGACGAAACTGAACTCGGTGTGGCGATGGTTGATATCGGAGGTGGCACCACTGATATCGCGGTATTCACCGACGGCGCGATCCGGCATACCGCAGTGCTACCGGTAGCAGGCGATCAGATTACCAATGACATCGCGGTAGCCCTGCGTACACCGACCCAGGCAGCAGAAGAGCTGAAGAGGAAATTTGGTACAGCACTGGTCCAGTTGGCACCCGAAGGAGAGATGATCGACACCCCCAGTGTCGGTGAGCGCGCCCCGAGAAAGCTCGCACGCACAACCCTTGCGGATGTCATCGAACCGCGGGTAGAAGAACTGTTCCTGCTCATTCAGGCCGAGTTAAGGCGCAGCGGATATGAGGAGTTGCTGGGTACGGGCATCGTCCTGACAGGGGGCAGTGCCAAATTGACTGGCATGGTTGAACTTGCCGAAGAGATTTTTCATATGCCTGTTCGTCTTGGTGTGCCTCAGTACAGCGGCGCCCTCAGTGAGGTAGTTCGAAACTCCTCCTACGCAACGGGGATCGGTCTGGTTTTGTTCGGCCTTCAGCACCCGACACAGCAGAAGAGAAGCAGCCGATCTCTCTCGAACATTCCGGCAGCAGAGTTCATCAACAAGATGAAGCGATGGTTTTCAGTCCATTGGAAGGAGGACTGAGCATGCGTGTCTTTGCTACGAACCCAGCTCCGTTAGTCAGATTTCTTATGTGGTTAATCATACTGAGATTGTTTTTCATTCAACCCAAAACTGAGGAGAACTATTATGTTTGAACTCATGGAAGTGTCCGGCCAGCAGGCCGTTATTAAGGTCATCGGCGTCGGCGGGGGCGGTGGGAATGCCGTCGATCACATGGTATCGGCCAGTCTGGAAGGGGTTGAATTCATCGCTGCCAACACTGACGCACAGGCGCTTCATCGCTCTGGCGTTTCCAAGGTGATGCAGTTGGGAGAGGGATTAACTCGCGGCCTTGGTGCCGGCGCTAATCCTGAGGTTGGGCGACAGGCCGCGTCAGAAGACCGGGACAAGATCGCTGCCGCGCTTGATGGGACCGATATGGTTTTCCTGACAGCAGGCATGGGGGGTGGCACGGGAACCGGCGCCGCACCCGTCATTGCGCAACTCGCCCGGGAAAAAGGCATTCTCACCGTCGCAGTCGTTACGCGCCCATTTGGCTTTGAGGGCAAAAAGCGGATTGAAGCGGCCGACCAGGGCATCAAGGAACTGGGCGAACTGGTCGACTCACTGATTGTGATTCCGAATGAGCGCATCATGGAAGTGATGGGTGGTAATGTCACTTTGCTCGAAGCCTTCGGTAAGGCGAACGAGGTGCTCTTCAATGCTGTACAGGGTATCTCCGAGCTGATTACCCGTCCGGGACTTATTAATGTTGACTTTGCAGATGTGCGTACCGTCATGGCGGAGATGGGGATGGCGATGATGGGGTCAGCGACAGCGACGGGTCCGGACCGTGCAATGGAAGCTGCACGTGGCGCCGTGTGCAGTCCGTTACTGGAAGAGGTCGATATCCATGGGGCCAAGGGCCTGTTGGTGAATGTGTCAGCGGGTCCGGATATGCAGCTTGATGAATTTGCCCACGTCGGTGAAATTGTCAATGAATACGCCTCTGAAGACGGTACGGTGGTCATTGGTACCGTACTGGATTCGGCGATGGAAGATGAACTACGCGTCACAATGGTAGCCACGGGTATCCGAAAGACGCCGCAGATCAGCCTGGTCAAGGATGAGGGCGTGGACGAGGGTACGACAGATGACGTTGACTACGACCAGCCTACGGTGATTCGCCGTCGGCCGCGGGCGGCGGGAGATGTTGATGCCCAGGGTAATGCCGCAGTGGATATGGAATATCTGGATGTTCCCGCATTTCTTCGCAGACAGGCTGATTGATGGCATCAGGAGCCGTCTGCCAAAAAAAGTTGCTGAGTTAATTTATGCAAAAAAAAGGGTAAAAATATTTCAAAAAAAGTCCTAATTTCTGATTTTCCGTGTAAAATTGCGAAAACGCGCATAAAAAAAGTGCACAAAATCCCGAAATACCGGGAAATCAGGCAGGATGATTCGGCAAAGAACGCTAAAGAATGTTATCGGCGCAACCGGCGTCGGTCTACATACCGGAAAGAAAGTCTATGTGACGCTTCGCCCGGCGCCTGTTAATACTGGAATTGTATTCCGCCGGATCGATCTGGATCCGGTTGCAGAGGTTCCAGCCGCTCTCGACCATGTGAGCGACACACGGCTTTCGACCACCATCGAGTGCAATGGTGTTCGGGTCTCTACGGTAGAGCATCTGATGTCAGCCTTCGCCGGCTTGCATATTGATAACGCCATCGTCGAACTCGACGCTGATGAAGTGCCAATCATGGATGGCAGTGCAGGGATCTTTGTATTCCTTATCCAGTCAGCTGGCATTGAAATGCAGTCAGCGGCTAAGCAGTTCATCCGCATCAACAAATCGATCGAAATAAAAGACGGGGACAAATGGGCACGCTTTGAGCCTTTCGATGGATTCAAAGTGAGTTTCAGTATCGATTTTGATCATCCTTCCATGCAGACATCTGCCCAGCAGGCAACGATTGACCTTTCCGAGATCTCCTTTGCTAAAGAAGTCAGTCGTGCGAGAACATTTGGATTTCTTCAGGATGTGGAGGCACTGCAAGAAGCCGGACTCGCCCGTGGCGGGAGTCTGGACAACGCGATTGTCATGGACGATTATCGGGTGATTAATGATGACGGACTTCGTTACGGCGATGAGTTTGTTAAGCATAAAATACTCGACGCGATCGGCGATCTTTATCTTCTGGGGTGCCCCCTAATCGGTAGTTTTCACGCCCACAAATCAGGGCACGGCCTCAACAACCGCCTCCTTCGTGAACTTGGCCAGCGTCAGGATTGCTGGGAGACGGTATCATTCGACGATTCCGAGGCCGTAACATCCCCAGACTTCCTGCATCCAGCCTTTGCCTGAACCACGTCGTCGCACGCTTGCCAAAGTGAGAGTGCTTCGGATCAATCCTCACCGAACCAACTAAAGGCCGCCTTCTGTACTAGTGGGTGTCGCTATTAGAACGCCCCTTTCACAACGGATTCGCTGAAATTACCCCGCTTGCGCGTTTCGTGCGACGGCCTGAATCGTTCCCGATGCCATGAAGTCTCAGGAGTCTTGACGAAACGAAGCGGGTGCGTAACGATGCATCGTCGGCATTATCGTTTTCCGGCCGATCGGGTCTCAGGTGGCAGAATCCTATGTGCGTGCCGGCATGGGCAGTACCTGCGGTAATCGTTCCCAATCAAAGAAAGGAGATGCGGATGGATTTTTCGCTGAGTGAGGAGCAGCAGATGCTGGTCGACAGCGCTCGTGCTTTTGCTGAAAAGGAGCTTTATCCCTACGAAGACGAAGTGGAGTCCGCGGACGAAGTGCGCCCCGAACTTGCTCAGCAGATTCGCGAGCGGGCGCTTGCACAAGGCTTCTACGCCGCCAACATGCCGGAGGAACTCGGTGGTGGTGGCCTGGACTGTGTATCGCTTTCCCTGGTGGAGCGCGAACTTGGACGGGCAAACTTCGCACTTCAGTATCTTGTCGGCCGGCCCAGTAACATTCTCCAGGCCTGCGTGGGTGAGCAGCGGGACCATTATCTGCTGCCGTGTATCCGGGGAGAAAAGACAGACTGCCTGGCGATGACAGAGCCTGGCGCGGGCTCGGATCTTCGTTCGATGCAGTGCCGGGCCGAGCGCAATGGCAATGATTACCTCATCAACGGAACCAAGCACTTTATCAGCCACGCGGATATCGCCGATTTTGTGATTCTGTTTGCGGCGACCGGTGAAGAAGAATCATCACGGGGTCCCCGAAAACTGATCAGTTCATTTCTCGTGGATAAAGGAACGCCCGGGTTTACCGTTCGCCCGGGATATCACAGCGTGTCCCACCGGGGATATCACAACTGTATCCTTGAATTCGACAACTGCCGGATTCCGGCATCACAGATGCTGGGCGCTGAACATCAGGGATTCAATGTCGCTAACGACTGGTTGGGCACCACTCGGCTACAGGTCGCAGCGATGTGTCTCGGTCGAGCTTATCGTGCGCTGGAACATGCGACTGACTGGGCCGCAGAGCGCCAGCAGTTCGGTCAGTTTATTGGTCGGTTTCAGGGCATTGGCTTCAAACTGGCCGAGATGAAAATGCAGCTTGATGCGGCGGAGTTATTAACTCTCAAAGCGGCCTGGAAATCCGATCAGGGCACAGTGACTGATACGGACTATGCTATGGCTAAATTACACACCACCGAAATGCTGGCCTTTGTCGCTGATGAGGCAATCCAGATACATGGCGGAATGGGCCTGATGTCGGATCTTCCGCTGGAGCGTATTTGGCGTGATGCGCGGGTCGAGCGGATTTGGGAGGGCACCAGCGAGATCCAGCGGCATATTATTTCTCGAGATATGCTACGTCCCCGCTGGACCTGACCTTCCGGCCTTGTCCCTAAAACGCCTCCTCCAACCTAACAGCATCGCGGTGTTTGGCGGCCGCGAGGCACGCGAAGTGGTGCGCCAATGCCGGCGGATGGCATTTGCCGGAGACATCTGGCCGGTACACCCCAGCGCGACGGAAGTCGAGGGCTATCGTTGTTATAAAAACGTGGATGAACTTCCCGATAGTCCAGACGCGAGTTTTATCGGGGTCAACCGCCGTATCACGGTGGATATTGTCCGTAGTCTTTCGCAGATTAATGCCGGCGGCGCAGTGTGTTACGCCTCTGGCTTCAGCGAGGTATCGGATGGCGAGGCTCTGAATGATGCGCTCGTCGACGGTGCGGGCGAGATGCCGATTCTTGGCCCCAACTGCTACGGGGTGATCAATTATCTGGATGGCGCGCTCTTGTGGCCGGATCAGCATGGAGGCCGACGGGTAGATAGGGGCGTTGCATTGCTTACCCAGAGCAGCAACATCGGTATCAATCTTACGATGCAGTCCAGGGCGTTACCGATCGCATATCTTGTTGCACTGGGTAATCAGGCGCAGACGGATCTTGCGGGCGTGCTTGAAACCCTGGTCGAGGACGATCGTGTTACCGCGATCGGTCTTTACATCGAAGGCTTTCCGGATGTTCAGGCGCTGGCGCGGGTGATGGGTCGGGCGCGCGAGCGGTGCCTGCCAGTGGTGGCAGTCAAGTCGGGAGTCAGCGCACAAGGCGCTAACATTACCCGCTCGCATACCGCATCAATGGCGGGGTCAGACGAGGCCGCAAGTGCGCTGTTCGAAAGACTCGGCATCGCAAGAGTCCAGGACCTCGATACCCTGATTGAGAGTCTCAAACTGCTTCATGTGCATGGACCGCTCAAGGGGAATCGATTGTGCTCCATGAGTTGCTCCGGCGGGGAAGCGTCACTGATGGCGGATACAGCTTTGGCCCGCGATGTGGTATTCCCAGAATTGACTCCAGAACAGCACGACGCCGTCGCCAGGACGGTTCACGAACTCGTGAGCGTCTCGAATCCACTCGATTACCACACTTTCGCCTGGAATAAAGAAGAGGATCTTTTTGCAACCTACAGCGCCATGCTGGCCTGCGGGTTTGATCTCTCTATGCTAGTGCTGGACTTTCCCCGTGAAGACCGGTGCAACCTTGAGACCTGGGATCCCGCAGTGAACGCCATTACCCGCGCGGTCGACAAGACCGGCGCCGCAACTGCAGTCGTGGCGAGCCTTCCTGAAAGCCTTCCGGAAGCGGTGGCAATCGATCTGATGGAAAAGGGAATTGCACCCTTGTGCGGTATCCGCCAGGCGCTGGATGCCGCCCAGGCGACTGCACAGATCGGGGTCGCCTGGCGACGCCCTGTCGCTAACATGGCGCTGCCCGGTCCGGCATCGCCACTGCTGGAATCTCTGGAAAGTCTTGACGAATGGCAAGCCAAGTGTGAACTCGCATCTGGTGGGGTCGATGTCCCCCGCGGTGAGCGGGTGGATTCTGCCGAAGCCCTCAAGAAAGCGGCCCGTTCATTAACCTATCCATTGGTGTTGAAGGCCTGTGATGCCAAACTGACTCATAAGAGTGATGCCGGAGCAGTTATCATTGATATCGGTGGGATCGATGATCTTGCTGCAGCAGGGAAAACGCTTTTCACACGGTACCCGAATCTTCTCGTTGAGGAAATGGTGACCGATACTGTCTGTGAGTTGATTGTGGGTGTCCGTCAGGACCCGGTTATTGGCCCCTGGATGATGATTGGCAGCGGTGGTATTTATGCCGAACTGCTGGCTGATCACAAGGTAGTATTGTTGCCGGTGCAAAACGATGATCTTGAGCAGTTGATCAACTCGCTAAAGATCAGTCCGTTCCTGAAGGGCTACCGGGGAAGTGAGCCCGGCGATATGTCGGCGCTGTTGGCTGGTTTACAGAAGTTAGCCAGATTTTCGTTTGAAAAAAGAGATAAGTTAATGGAACTCGAGATCAATCCCTTGCTGGTGCGCCCGAAAGGGAAGGGCGTGTGCGCCGTTGACGCCGTGCTGCAATATGCGAGAGGATCGTAGGCTATGTCCTTCCTGAGCGCAGACCCCACCAAAGCATCGGTGATTAAACCCATTGATGCATTGCTTGAGTTTTTGGGTGGTGGTAAAGAGAAACTGTTGGATGTTGGCTGTGGCGAGGGTGTGCTGAGCGATACACTGTCACAGCATGGCTACGCCGTCACCGGTATCGATCCTCTGGTGGAAAGCGGATCGCCGGCATGGCGCGTGCGCGCAAGTGCCGGCGCAATCCCTCTTGCCAGCAACAGTTTCGATATTGCAGTATTTCACTGGTCCTTGCACCATGTTCCTGAAGATCTAATGACTTCAGCCCTCGCAGAGGTGCAACGGGTACTGAATGAAAATGGAAGGCTCTTTGTGATTGAGCCAGAGCCTGTGGGCAGTTGGCAGGAGGTCTCGCACCCTTTTCACGATGAGACCGCGGTTCAGGCAAAAGCCGCCCAGGCAGTCGAAGAGTTGATGAAGGCAGGGCCCTGTCAAAGACGTCGACAGTATTATCTCAGCGAAGATTTCTACGATAACTTTGATGGTTTCGTTGAGTCGATGATGTCGCATGCCTACAACCGCTATACGGAAGACCAGATCCGTCAGCAAAGCGTGCGTGAATCGTTTGAATCCTGCCGCGAAGGTGATACCTATCGCCTTCGCCATCGTATCCGAATGGAAGAGATATGCTGGAACGCAAACCGTGAAGCCTAAAATGGGCAGCTACTCATGACTAACAATAGCGTGGTCACTGATCGACGGGGAGTCGTCCTTCAGGTCACTTTGGATCGGCCGAAGGCAAATGCCATTGACGTCGCGACAAGCCGCGAACTAGGAGAGGTGTTTGCCGAATTCCGAGATGATCCCGAGCTGCGGATTGCCATCATCACGGGCGCCGGCGACAAGTTCTTCTGCCCGGGCTGGGATCTCAAGGCGGCGGCCGAGGGGGAAGCGGTCGATAGCGACTACGGTGTCGGCGGATTTGGTGGTTTACAGGAGTTGCCCAATCTCAATAAACCGGTGATCGCGGCGGTGAACGGGATCTGTTGCGGCGGCGGGTTGGAGTGGGCTTTGTCTGCTGACATCATCCTCGCCGCAGAGCATGCGACATTTGCTCTGCCCGAAATTAATTCAGGAACGATTGCGGATGCGGCGACCCTGAAACTTCCCAAACGCATCCCATGGCACATTGCGATGGAATTGCTGTTCACTGGAAGGTGGATGGAGGCGGCTGAAGCGCATCGATGGGGTCTCGTTAACGAGGTTATACCGCCCGAGCAGTTGCTTGAGCGAGCCCACGAACTCGCCGCGACCTTGGCCGAGGGGCCACCGCTGGTGTTTGCGGCAATCAAGGAAGTCTCAAGAGCCGCGGAGAATATGCGTTTTCAGGATGCGCTCGACGCCATTACCAGCCGACAGTTTCCGACTATCGATACACTGTATTCCAGCGAAGATCAGCTCGAGGGCGCCAGGGCGTTTGCCGAAAAACGTAAGCCGCAGTGGAAAGGACGTTAATCCCACACCTTGTAGAACACCTTATATCCGTATAACGCTTTTCTTTCGCATCTTTGGTTGAAGGGGTTGAGAATTTCGATATCATCCTACCCGTTATTCAGCGTTTCCTCGCACCTCTTATAAATTAAGGAAAATGATGGAAGACTGGTCCGTTGTCCATAAGGTGTCGCTCTTGGGTTTTCTCGGCGCCCTGTTTTTTGGCGTCATCGCCAACAAAACCCATTTCTGCATCATGGGATCGATCAGTGACTGGATCAACATGGGATCGCGGGTGCGGTTTCGCGCCTGGATGCTTTCCATTGGCATTGCGATTCTTGGCTCCCAGGCAATGGTTCAATTGGGGTGGGTCGACCTTGATGGGACCATGTATCGCAGTGCCACCTTTGGCTTGGCAAGTTTCCTGATCGGTGGGCTGCTTTTCGGGATAGGGATGACGCTTGGCGCAGGCTGTGGCCAGCGGACGCTGGTGCGCGTTGGCGGAGGCAATCTCAAATCATTAGTGGTTCTAATTGTCATGGCCATCACTGCCTATACAACCTTGCGTGGGCTGCTGGCGCCTGTGCGGATCGACGTCTTCGGACCCCTTGCCATTGACTTAGAAGCGCAGGGAATCACCAATCAAGGCATCGAAACTATTCTCGCTCATCTGATCGGAGTGTCGGCACAGTGGATGACCATCGCCGTGACGCTTGTATTGGGCATCGGGACCGTGTGGTATGCGGTCAAGGATAAGGATTTTCGCGCCAGTGGGGATAATATCCTGGCGGGAATTACGATCGGCGTGCTGGTGGTGGGTGCCTGGTATGTGACCGGCGTTATTGGTAACGATGATTTTGAGCCCGTTCCCGTTGAGGCTCTGACCTTCATCGCTCCCACGGGAAACGCGGTGAACTACCTGATGACCTGGACAGGTGCCGAGATTAATTTTGGAATTGCTGTGGTGCTTGGCATGATCGTGGGTTCCTTCCTTTACGCGATATCCTCGGGAAACTTTCGTGTCGAGGCCTTTGCCAACCGGGCTGATATGCGTAATCACCTAATCGCGGGCGTTCTCATGGGATTCGGAGGCGTGCTGTCTTTTGGCTGCACGATTGGGCAGGGAGTCTCTGGCATGTCGACCTTGGCCCTGGGCTCGTTGGTAGCCCTGCTGTCGATCATGCTCGGTTCCGCGCTGACCATGAAGGTCCAGTACTACATGTTGGACGACGGTTTCTGGAGCTCGCTGCGTCAGTCGCTTGCCGATCTTCGGCTCTTGCCCTCAGCCAAGTAACACCCAAAAACCATAGCTCTTATGCTCTGCTCACCGCAAGGGTCAGCAGGTATAATGCGCGTCGAGATTTGGGGCGTTAGCTCAGTTGGTAGAGCATCTGACTTTTAATCAGGTGGTCGCAGGTTCGATCCCTGCACGCCCCACC
>JABJIU010000035.1 GCA_018661145.1 Pseudomonadota bacterium
CGGCGTCCCCACCCTAATTTTGCGTCTGGGGATTCTCTTTGGTGCCAGTCTTCTCACTGCAGCGGCGGTGACCCTGTCAGGTTCCATAGGATTTGTCGGGCTGGTTGTCCCTCACATGATGCGGCGTCTGGTGGGGGCAGATCACCGCCGACTTGTGCCGGCATCTGCGTTGGCGGGAAGTTGTCTTTTGGTCCTGGCTGAAATGATTGCACGAACCGTGCTTGCTCCACAGCAGTTGCCGGTCGGCGTGATCACGGCATTCGTGGGTGTACCGCTTTTTCTTTACCTCCTGAGGCGCGGCCATCAGACGGGAGCAGCATGAGTCTGCTGAGAGCAACTGGCATTGAAGCGGGCGTCGGAAGCGTCACCGCGTGTCGTAACCTGAATCTCACCCTTAAGCCGGGCGAGATCTGGTCGGTGCTGGGCCGCAACGGCGTCGGAAAAACAACACTGTTGCTGACGTTGGCTGGCCTAATACCGTTGTGGGATGGTGAGATAGAGCTAGGCGGGGAATCATTGGATAGGTTGTCGCGTAGAGAACGCGCCCAGAGACTCGGCATCCTTTTTCAGCATTCCGAAACACTGTTTTCTACCCGCGTCATTGATGCTGTAATGACGGGGCGGCACCCCTGGGTCTCCGGTTGGCGGGGTACTTCCCATCAGGATGAGGAGATCGTCCAGGAGGAACTGCACCGAGTCGGGCTTGAGCGCTTCAGCGAGCGAATGGTGACGACGCTTTCTGGGGGTGAGCGCCGCCGCATGGAAATTGCGGCCCTCTGTGCGCAGCAGACTCCAGTCGTCTTGCTGGATGAGCCCGTCAATCACTTGGACTTGCATTACCAGGTGGATCTGATGGGTGCAATGTTAAAGGAATGGCAGCGTAAGGGATGCGCCGTGATGATGGTCATGCATGATTTGAATCTGGCGCTGCGCTTCAGCAATCGCCTGTTGCTGATGTTTGGAGAGTCAGAAACTTTACAGGGTACCGTTAACGATTTAGCTACTGAGGAAAACTTGTCGAGACTGTATCAACATGAGTTTCAAAGGTACTGGGTGGCGGAAAAGCCTTTGTTTTATCCATTATGATTAAGCTTATCTAGTAGCATACCGGGTGTGTTGGTCTTCTCAACTGTAAGTGCCTAGTGACTCTCCATTTAATCCGCCATACAAGCCCCCACATACCCGAAGGCACTTGTTACGGACGTCTCGACCTTGACGTCAGCGATACCTTTGCCGTTGAGGCGCGACAGGTTCAGAGTAAGCTTGAAAATACCTACTCGAACGTTTTTGTGAGTCCGTTGCGCCGATGCCTGAAACTGGCCGAGTACCTGAACCTATCCTTCGAAGTCGATTGTAGAATTCAGGAGATGAATTTCGGAGACTGGGAAGGTGTCTCATGGTCGGACATCGATCCAGCCCAAATTAATTCCTGGGTAGACGACATTGTGGGTTATCGGGTACCGGGTGGTGAGCGATTTCAGGATGTACTGGACCGTGTGGGTGAATTTCTGTCCGAACTTCCGGGAGAGGACAACCTTCTGATCACCCATTCGGGAGTGATTAAGGCGTGTTGGGCTTTGCGCGGAGGCCTTAGTGTTGAGGTTGCAGCCAAAAGATCGATGGGCTTTGGTGATTATTTAAGTATCCCGTAACTAAATTTCCCGAGCAGGCTGCACTCAGTTCTACTGAACCAGTCGCCGGCGGAACAGGATAGTGGCAGCCCAGGTGCTGACCAGCCCGAAGAGCGCCAGGGCGCCGAGATGCAATCCCAGATCCGTGACCGGTTGGCCAACAACAATAGGCCGGATGATTTCCACTGCGTGGGTCAGCGGAAGGAGTTGCACCGCCGATTGAACCGGACCTGGCAGGCTGCTAACCGGGTAAAACACACCGCATAGGATAAACATCGGTGTCATGACGAGTGTCATGTAAAAGTTGAAGTACTCGTAGGCTCTGGCGTATGCGGTGACAACGAGGCCGGGCGCAGCGAAGCAGACTCCAGTGAGGAAGATAACCGGGATTATCAACAATGCACTCCAATCATTGACCGCGCCTAGCATTGCCGCAACCGCCAGGATGGCGCTACCGCTCATCAGGCTTTTTGTGCCGCACCAGAGCAATTCACCGATTACGATATCGTCGACTTCTGCAGGGGTTGCAAGGATCGCTTCGTAGGTTTGTTGGGGCACCATCCGTGTATAGACTGACCACATGGATTCCATGCTGGCCACATTCATCGCCGACCAGGCAATAAATCCTGAAGCGAGAAAGGTGAAGTAGGGCATCCCGTCGATCTCGCCAACGAATCTGCCCAACCCGTATCCAATACCCAAAAGGTAGATCAGGGGCTCACCGAAGTGCAGCAGCAAGCTCGCTGCCATTAATTTGCGCCAGACCATGGCATTGCGTCGCCAAACCGTCAGGGATTCAAGGCGAAGGGTGGGAGGGCTGCTGGCATTCATCCGCGTAACGCTCGTCCTGTCAGCCGCAAGAACACATCTTCAAGGCTCGCATGACGGTGTAGGCAGATCATGTCGGCAAGATTCCCGGAAAAATCGACCAGGGCCTGGGCGTCGTCAGCATAGATATAAAGACTTTCACCGGCCTTCTCAGCTCTCCAGTTGTTAGGGAGGGTTTCAACAGAGATCTCGCTGACGTTCCCGCGGATCTCAAGAACGTCACTTTCGCAGTGCTGGTCGATGAGTTCTATCGGACTTCCCTGCGCTACAAGGCGACCTTCATCGATGACGATCAGCTCATCACAAAGTCGCTCCGCTTCCTCCATGTAATGCGTGGTGAGCACGATGGTTTTTCCAGCACGCTTCATCTGGTGAATCAGCGACCAGATCATGTGCCGGGCCTGGGGGTCCAGGCCTGTTGTGGGTTCGTCAAGCACCAGTAGTTGTGGATCATTTACCAGTGCCCTTGCGAGGGTGAGGCGGCGTTTCATGCCACCAGACAATGTGCTGATGTCATCATTGGCACGTGGCGACAATTCCACCATATCGAGCAGCTTTGGAATACGCTCACTCAAGACTTTCGGGTCGAGCCGAAAGTAGCGGCCATACATCGATAGGTTCTCTTTGACAGTAAAGTCAGGATCAAGATTATCGGCCTGAGGCACGATGCCGGTACGGTGGCGAATCTGCCGACGGTTCTGGCTGATATCCTGCCCAAAGACCTCAAGGATGCCGCCAGAGCGGGGTGATTGCCCAAGCAGCATACGCAGGGTCGTGGTCTTACCCGCCCCGTTAGGTCCCAGCAGGCCAAAGCAGGTCCTAGGCGAAATATCAAAACTCAAGTCGGCAACGGCAGTTGTGCTATCGAAGTTCTTGCGAATATCGCGGCAGTGGACTACCACGGGCGCATCGGTCTGATCGGTCACGAAGGCAGTGCTAGTTGATTCAGTCTGGGAACTGAGCATTACACCATTGAGGTAAATCGGCAATAGAATCCAGCGCGCCATCACAGCCGGTGGGCACGGGATCCGTCGCACTGTTTCCCGTTCGGACAAGCAGGCTGCGCAGCCCCGCATTAATGGCGCCGCTGATATCCGAGGCGATACTGTCTCCAATCATTACGGTATGTTCCCGGACAAAGCCCGTGCGGGCGAGTGCGGCATCAAAAAACGCGCGCTGCGGCTTGCCGATGATTGTTGCGGGGGCTTCGATTGCCGACTCTATGGCTGCAACGATCGGACCGAGACCTATGCGCGTTACGTTTCCATCGGGCCAGGTGGCGTCGCGGTGCAGGGCGACTACTTCTGCACCTCGCTCCACCAACCGCCGGGCCACATCGATTTCACCAAAATTGGCCCAGAGGGATTGGCCGATAATCACGGCATCCGCAGCTTCTTCTTTTCGGGACACGATGTGGCCCTGCTCCCCAAGGACGCGCTCAAGGCTTTCGTCGCCAATAAGAAAGCATCGGGCGCTACCGTATTTCTGGCTGAGATATTCCACAGCAGCGGCCGACACCGGCAGGATTTCACTGGGATTTACCTGGTAACCGAACCCAGCTAATTTGTCACCGATCTGATCTGAGTCCATCCGGGAGGTATTGGTCACCAAAAGAAAGGGGAAATTTCGGCGACGGAGGTATGACAGTACCCCCGGCCCTTGCGATACCGGTGCACTGCCCCCGTAGAGCACCCCATCAATGTCTATAAAAAAGGAGGGTCTGGACAAAAATCTGGACAGGATTAGGTTAGGGACGCGATAGTCTAACGTTCAGTGTGAAGTCGGGATACCCTGATCCGTTATCATATTCTATATATCCCGATCCCATGCATCGCCAAGGATGCTTTTTGCTATGGATGAGCAGGCCGACGACCTCAAGTCACAGTTTCTGGCGTGGCAGTGCCTCGTTCGGCAGCGGGCGATGCGGGTGGGGGACGGGCGACCTACGCCTGGAATGTGCCCACACCTATCGCTAGCCGATGGAGGAAGTTACTCTGGTCAGGTTACGGTTCTTATTATTCGGATTGATGCCGTAGAGGACGTGTCGCAGTTCAGGCACATGGTGCAGAAGACACACGATCCGGCCGATCGGTACAAGGCGGCGGTCAAGTATCTATCAGCGACCTATTATCAGAAGGCCCAGGAATTTTCAGACGAGATGACAGGCTTGTTCAGTTCCGAGGGTCTGCTGGCTCGGGCACTATGCGCCAGGGGATCCTGTATTCTTGAATTCAGCCAGTTTGGCTCGCGCTATCGGCTACCTTGTTCGGTTCGCGAAATGGATGAGGAGACTGACGCTTTTGAAGCTACCTACTGGCATAACCGACTATTCAATTCCCGGATGCCGGCTGACGTCAAGATTCTAGGCTTCTTGCCTAGCTGGCACGAAGCGGTATTCGAAGAGGTTCGCAGCGGTAACTAATTCGAGCGCGTACGAGCCGCGCCAACAAGATCGCTCCGCGCTTTGTCGAGATGGTCGTAGATGGTATCCAAGGCGGCGTCCAGATTACGCTTGGCGATCATGTTGTAAAGATGCCGATGGTGTGCGTTGTATTGCGCGATCCGTTCGGGTACGAGTATGGATTCCTTCATTGCTGTCCACTGGTCGTGGCCGCGGGTTTCGTTGACTAGTTGATATAGCCAAACCATGAGGCGGTTACGAGTGCATTCCGCCATAGCCAGGTGGAATTCAGCATCCGCTCGAGAGAAAGCTTCTGGATCCCCTGAAGTGCTCTCTACCTTTATCAGCGCTTTTCGCATTCTCTCGATATCCATCGCCGTAGCATTGGCAACTGCGAGTCGTACAATTTGAGGCTCTATTCCCAAGCGAACGTCAATCAACTCGAGTGGACTGGTGACGTCGGCGATCGCGGTGTGCTCCGAGAACTGTCGGTACGTGACAAAAGTGCCGCTCCCGATCTGTCGGTCAACCATACCGAGTTCTTGAAGTCGACGCAGCGCTTCGCGGATAGTTCCCCGAGAAGTCTGAAAGAGCTCAGCCAGCTCCCGTTCCGCCGGAAGGCGCTCGTTGAGGCCGTAGGCGCCATCAATAATTGCTCGGCGTAATTTAGCCGCAATACCTGCGGAACCGCCTACCGACACAGCCTCGGGCAGTGGCGGGAGAGGGTCCTCATAAGAGCCTATTTCATGATGTTGCTGACGCATCCGGCACCTCGCATCAAAGATCCTTGAGTGACCATAGTGTAAACCATATCGATACCAAAGATCTTAAAGGTATCACTTCGGGAAGTAATATGAGAGGCGTATCTATGTTAATCAAGGCAAGAATAAATGACATAGATAGAACATTTACAACTATTCTTGCCGGCCTTTCATTGACCGAAAAAGATAGATCATAGGTTTTAAATTGGTAGGTTCTTGGTCTGGAGCATCGGGTCAAACTAAGAGCCTGGACAAATTGGGCCAATTTTTAACTGGAAGGCATGAAGTTGGTGCCGGATTAGGAGGAGATTGTTTCAGATGGCTTTTCCCACGAACGCGAAGTACGTCATTGTCGGTGCAGGCATCCACGGACTAAGCACGGCTTATCATCTGGCCCTCGAGCTGCAAAGAAAAGGCGAGGGCGATGGTTCGGATATCCTGATCATCGACAAAACATCTATTGCCGCAGGGGCATCAGGTATTGCCTGTGGCGTAGTTCGTAACAACTACTACCAACCGGCGATGCGTGAGCTGATGGCCCATAGCGTCAAGGTTTGGGAGAGTGATTCCAAAGCTTACAGCTACCATCCGGTAGGCTATATGCAGATCAGCCCTGAGGTGATGCGAGAGGATGTCTCGACCATCGCTGAACAACAAAAAGATATCGGATACGAGTCGGTCTTTATTGAGGGCGCCAGGGAGTCCCATAGCTACATGCGAGGACTCTTCGATGATTGGCAGGCACAAGGTATTACCTCGGTGCTGCACGAAAAACCCGGCGGCTACTCCAATAACACCCAGGCGATGTATGGCTTGGCAGGCAAAGCGGAAGGAGAAGGGGTGCGGATCCTGACTGGCGCTACGGTGCAGGAGTTTAAACGTGGCAACGGCAGCGATGCGATCACTGCCGTGGTTACTGATCGCGGTACGGTGGAATGCGACTACGTCGTGATTGCAGCGGGGCCATGGGTGAAAAGTCTTTGGGAGACGCTTGAGTTACCGCGGGCGGTGAGTATCAAAGGCTCAGACGGTACGATGCATCACGATGTTCCCATGTGGGTTTTCTGGTCGCTTCAGGAAGGCACGCTCGGCGTCGACCCGAAGATGCAACGCACCAATGACGGTGAGATGCCACCGGTAATCCATGTCGACTCGGATGCGGCGTTAATCTCCGATGTAGACGGGTCAGTGATTACTGAGGAGATGTGGGGCATCTACTACAAGCCCGATTTCCATTTCAATGGCATTCAGGGTGGGGCGGCGCCCTTTAAGGTGCCGACAGAGCCTGATAAAGTCGCCGTTGATCCTTACGGCCCGGATTCGCCTGATTTCGTCGTGGGGGCTGAATTTGCTCACATGTGGTGCTCGGCGCTCGCCCATTGCCAGAAACGTTTTCAGGGTCAGACGCCGAAGTATAAGGACGAACCGTCAGGGGGTATCGGAGCCTTCACCCCAGACAGTTTCCCGGTGTTTGATGTGTTTTGTGAAAACTGTTACGTGATCGCGGACTCAAACCACGGCTACAAGATGCTCGGCGTGGGCAAGTTAGTGGCGGAAGAGATTGCGGGCACGTGTAGTTCCCTACTTGAGCCTTTCAGGTTCTCAAGGTACGAGCAGGGAAGGCTGCACCCCGTGTCGAACAGCCCATTTCCGTGGAGTTAGAGAGACCAAGGGTTTTGTGATTCTATATGGCGGCAGAGTCGCGATTTCCCATTGGGACATTGGGATGGCGGCCATCAAGAGAAGAGAAAGGGAGAAAACTTTAGGATGTACGAGAGCAATAATAAGTGAACGAAAACAGTGCCGAATTGAGTAACTCAGAAACCGATCGAAAACCTGAGAAGGAGGAGAGCAGCAATGACCGATCTTGAAGCCCATGTCACACAACCAGGACGAGAGGACCTCGTCAAACAGGTCAGTGAAAAAATAAAAGAAACCGGCGTCGACTATATCTATTACCAGTTTGTTTCGGTTACTGGACGCATCGTCGGCAAGGGTATTCCATCGGCGCATTGGGAGCGCCTCGCCGACAAAGGGTTCCAGTTGGTTTATGGCTCCACCGCAAACCTATTTGTTGACCGCCATGGCAACTATATTGGTTATGGCCCTGAATCCTCTGAGCTGGTTGGGATTCCCGACCCAGAAACCTTTTGTCAATTACCCTGGGACAAGCGAGTCGGTCGTGTATTCTGCACATTGTTTCGCAATCGCGAGGAGCGCGAGAATCCGGGTGGCGCATTAACCTCGGACTGCCGCGGTAATTTGCGCCGTATCCACAATGCATTCCAGGAAAAGCATGGACTGGATATGCGGTGCGGTACCGAGCCTGAGATGATGTGGTTAAAGCGCGGTGAGGATGGCAAGCCAAACGGCGGTGTGACCAAACCCAATTGCTATCATATCGACCAGTTCGAAGAACTTCGCCCGACCTTCATGAAGGTTATAGAGTATTCGCAACAAATGGGCCTCGATATTATCCAAGGCGATCACGAAGACGCGCCTGGACAGTTGGAGTTGAATACTCAGTTCGATGATGTGCTGCGTAATGCGGATCGGCTTACTACTTACCGACAGATCTGTGCGCAGGTTGCTCGTGAGGATAACTTGATTGCTTGTTTCATGTCGAAACCATTCATGGGTGTATCGGCCTCGGGCTGTCACCATAATATGTCGTTATGGCGCGGTGGTGAGGACGTGGTCAATACGCTCGGGTTTGATTCCTTGCCCGGTATGGAAGGGGCTTTTAGTTACCGGGTCGGTGGCGACAATACCTTTATGCCGGATCCAGCGATCGACGAGCGTGCTCCTGGCCCGATAGGTTTGCAGTCTATTGGCGGAGTTATCAAACACCTGGGCGCACTGACATCAATCGGCTCTTCGACCGTTAATTCCTATCGTTGTCTATGGGATACCGGTTTCTGGGCGCCAATTTTTGCTGATTGGGGCTATCAGAACCGTACCTGCGCATTGCGCGTATCTGCACCAGGCCGATTCGAGTACCGTTCGGTGGATTCAATGGTGAACCCATACCTGATGGGTTCCGCGTTGCTTAAAGCTTTCGATGACGGTATCGAAAACAATCTGGATGCGGGTGAGGCCGAGGAACGCAATATCTATGAGGCGATCGACGCAGGTAAAGAGGTGAAAAAGTTGCCCATGTCGCTGGGCGAGGCCTTGGAAGAATTGCGCAACGACGAGGTAATTAAGTCCTCAATGCCTGGAGAAATGTTTAGGGTGTTCGAGCATTACAAACGAGACGAATGGGAACGTTTTATGCACGCCACGACAGAATGGGATATGGAAACCTATCTGGACTGCTTGCCCTGACATAACAATACCCGGATGGGAGTGGCGCACAAGGCGCCACCTCCGCTGGGTTCTCAGCTTTGCATCTCAACAATTATTTTTACGGAGGTTAAGGTCCAATGTGCGGGATAGCCGGTTTAATTCACCGGGGTAAAAGCAGCAACGTCGGCCGTGAGCTGACAGACATGCTGCAGTCGCTTAAGCATCGAGGCCCGGATTCGACTGGCTTCGCGCTCTATGGCAACCCCAAGTCTGGAGAATACGTACTGCGATTCAAGGTCGCAGAACAGGAGGATATGCGCCATGGGTTCCAAATCCATCATCAGGTGATCGAGCGCAGAGCAGAAGTCGATCGACGACTCGATGAACTGGGTGTCCGGCGAATCAGCGAAGATGCGGCGACCGAGTATGCGTTCCGCTACTTGGTTTCCTTTGACGGCGATATGAAAAAACTTGCTGATTACGTCGAAGATGTTGAGGGCGCTGAGATCCTGTCGATTGGTAATGCGCTGGAGCTGGTCAAGGATCTTGGAGATGCTTCCGTGGTCTCGGATCAGTACGGCCTGGCGGAATTTGGAGGCACCCACGCCATCGGACATACCCGGATGGCAACAGAGTCCGATGTCGACATCCGCTCGGCGCACCCGTACTGGGCATACCCGTTTAACGACATCTCCGTGGTGCATAACGGCCAGTTGACCAATTACTGGGGGTTCCGTCGGGAAATGGAGCGGCGCGGCCACCGATTCATGTCCAACTGTGATTCCGAGCTGATCGCGGTATATCTTGCTGACTGCATGGAGCGCGGAGAAGACCTTGAGGATGCAATGCGCCGGTCTGTCGATGAACTGGACGGAGTGTTTACCTACGTGGTTGCTACCGCGGACAAGTTGGGCATGGCTAAGGACGTGATGGCCGCAAAGCCCATGGTGCTCTATGAGAGCGATGACTTCGTGGCGTTGGCGTCGGAAGAAGTAGCGATCCGCAGCATCTTCCCGCACGAAATTGATACTTACGATCCTTATGAAGGGGAGGTGATGGTATGGCAGAGCTAGACCAGGCCCATGAGTCTTATGAACTGGGCATGCATACTGAGCAGTTGAGTGGTAGAACTCAGCAAGTCTTTTTTTCAGCAGAAGAGTCCGACAATCTGGTCTACCCCTGGGCGCCTGAGGTGGACTTTGAAAAAAGTGGCGAGATCGATGCGCAATCCTTGAGTCAACAAGAGGTCAATGCAGAAATTCGACGCCTGATGATCGAAGGCGTTGGCACGATTACTGTCCGCAACCCTGGAGCAAAGCATTCGCTTGGAGTGGGTATTCTGAGCCGGCTCAATCTCCATTTTGACGGTAGTCTCGGCTACTTTGGCTGCGGCTTGCTCGATGGGCCCAACGTTACCGTGGCAGGCCGTGTGGGTTGGTCCTGTGCCGAGAACATGATGGCGGGGACCGTTCTGATTGAGAAGAACGGGGGATCGACTTTCGGCGCCGCCATCCGTGGTGGTGACCTCGTCTGCAAGGGTGATGTCGGCAGTCGAACCGGCATTGACCAGAAGGGCGGGACTATCATCGTTGGTGGACGCGCCGGCGCATTTTCAGGATTCATGATGCAGCGCGGACGTATGATGATTCTAGGCGATGCAGGCAAGAACCTCGGCGACTCCATGTATGACGGCACGATTTATGTGGGTGGGAAGATTGCAGACCTTGGTGTCGATGCGGTCGAAGGCGAAATGACGGATCTGGACCGTGACTGGTTGATTCGCAAACTCGGCCAGTATGGCCTTGAAGCCCCTAATGGCGCCCAAAACATGACCAAGATTGTCTCCGGAAAGCAGCTTTGGAACTACGACAATCTTGAGCCTACGGAAAAGAAGCTGGTGCTTTAGGCCACGTTCGAATAAGGAAGAAAATATCATGGCAACAAAAAGAAATACCGACATTATCGGCAACAGTTTCATGTTTCCGCCGGAGGTAATAGACGATATTCACGTCAAGGCGGAGCTCGGCCGTTACCGGATGCGCGGGTTCTCCCTCTTCAAGAAAATTCCAAGTTGGGATGACCTAACGTTTCTTCCCGGGACTCTGACCCGTTTTGTGATTGAGGGTTATCGGGAGAAATGCCTTACCAAAACCGTTATTGGACCCCGCGCCAAGCGCCCGCTCGAACTCGATATACCGATCTACGTAACGGGCATGAGTTTTGGGGCGCTCTCCTATGAGGCAAAAACCGCTTTGGCCCGTGGTGCGACCATGGCCGGTACCGCTACCTGCTCTGGCGAAGGTGGCATGATTCCTGATGAGCGGCGTTATTCAGAGAAGTGGTTATATCAATGTATCCAATCACGTTATGGATTTAACCCTCACCACCTTCGTCTCGCAGACTGCTGTGAGTTTTTCATCGGCCAGGGCTGCAAGGTGGGCCTAGGTGGCCATCTGATGGGGCAGAAAGTCACCGACCAGGTCGCTGAGATGCGCTCGCTCCCGGCAGGTATCGATCAGCGTTCTCCTGCGCGCCACCCCGATTGGCTTGGCCCCGACGATCTAGCGCTTAAGATTGAGGAAATCCGTGAGGCGACGAACTGGGAAATTCCGATTCAATTGAAACTCGGAGCCGCCCGGGTATACGACGACGTACGGATGGCTGCCAAGACTGGTCCTGATTCGATTTATATAGATGGTATGGAAGGAGGTACTGGCGCCGGACCTCACCTCGCAACCGAGGAAACGGGTGTGCCCGGAATAGCCGCCATTCGCCAGGCTCGACGGGCGTTGGAAGATGTCGGCAAGTCTGGCGATATCTCGCTGGTGTACGCCGGGGGAATCCGCAACGGGGGCGATGTCGCGAAAGCATTGGCGTTGGGCGCTGATGCGGTGGCAATCGGTCACTCGGCAATGATGGCGTTGAACTGTAATAAAGATATCCCCGAGGCCGACTTTGAGAAAGAAATGGGTGTTGAAGCGGGTCATTGTTATCACTGCCACACTGGACGTTGTCCAGTTGGTGTGGCGACACAGGACCCGGAGTTACGTAAACGGCTCGACCCAGATGCTGCAGCGGAACGCGTCTACAACTTTCTGCACACGCTCGCGATTGAATGCCAGATGCTGGCTCGGGCCTGCGGCAAGACCAATGTCCATTCGCTGGAGCCAGAGGATCTTGCAGCGCTGACGATGGAGGCTTCGGCGCTGGCACAGGTCCCGCTGGCCGGTTCACAGCACACTGTCGGTCGTCCTGACCTGACACGATTCTGAGGATAAGCATATGGCATACGAAAAAGATATTGATCACTTTATCAAAGGTGACGGGCTTGATTCGGAACGCGAGCAGACCATCGGTCAGCACATAGGTTACCGCTACGATGTCAATCTAGTACCGGACTATGAGCGACTGACTCCGCTACTCAAGAGTTACATGGAGATGATGGGATGGACCGATCTCAATTGGCTCGAAGACGTCCATATGGGCTACGAGGACGGGAGACCCGCAGTATTCGATAGGAACATCAATGGCTGGGTAACCATCCCGGAGGAGATCGCTCTGCCTGATAATCAGCAGGATCGGGACATGATTGCCCGGGAACTTCTGATCAAGTTTCAGATGTCGCCCAAGCATCCGATGGTGGCCCTGCGCAAAGCCTACGTGAAGTTCTGAGGATCCTATAAAGTTTGACGGTACCAGTTCCTTTTTGGGACTGATACCGTTCCCTGCCACCAAAGGGCGGTTAGGCAGAGTTATCGCCTCATAGGAAGGTTCTCACGAGTGTAGAGGAAGTCTGATCTAAACTGCGACGTTCGCAGCAAAGAAAACAATGTGTGTGCCCGTATCCAACCTGCTATTTTGCGGCGACATGTCTCCAGTTGCGTGGGGAGCGGGCGGCCGATGTCACGTGGGGGTCTGAAAGACAAAAGCGTGCCTGACGGGTTCGCGTGAGCTTCCCGGACGTAATAGTCAACAAGCCTAATCGAAGTACGAGTTCAAATATGACCCAGCGGATAGCGGCGGACTACCGAGACATCAACGGAAAGGCGGTCGCGTCGGCGATGCTGTCGCAAGTGGCTCAGGATGTCAGCGTGTTGAAATCCTCGGGTTGGGCTCCGCGGTTGGTATCGATCCGGATTGGAGAGCATCCCGCGGTCAATCTCTACATCCGCAATCAGGAACGTGCCGCGAACCAGGTGGGAATCGACTTCGAGCGGCGGAATTTTCCAACAGATATTTCAGAAGAAGACGTGCGAGCAGCGATCACGCAACTGAACCTTGATCACGACGTGACAGGCATTATTCTGCAGCGACCGGTTCCTAAACATTTGCCGATTCAGCAGTTGCAGTCCAGTATTGCGCCGCTCAAAGATGTAGAAGGAATGCATCCTTCGTCAATCGGCAACATTGTTTATCGAAATATTGAACTCGGGCCATGCACCGCTATGGCGGCAGTCGAACTGCTCAAGGAGACCGGAGTCGCCTTGCCGGGATTGGAAGTCACGGTAATCGGGCATTCCGAAATTGTCGGAAAGCCCATTGCCTTCTTGCTGATGGCAGAGAGCGCAACCGTCACGGTGTGTCACCACATGACGCGCGAAGTCGCGGTGCATACTCGCAGAGCAGATGCCGTATTCGTTGCCGTGGGTAAACCCGGACTCCTTAAGGGCGACATGCTAAAACCCGGATCGGTTGTAATCGATATCGGTATCAATCAGATCGAGTCCGATGACGGACGTAGTCGCGTTGTGGGGGATTGCGACTATGATGCCTGTCGGGAAGTGGCGGGATGGATTACGCCTGTGCCCGGGGGAGTGGGACCGGTAACGGTTGCCGTCCTGATGCGCAACACGGTCGTTGCGGCTCGGCGTCTAAAGACATCCCATTCGGATACAGTTCCAAAATCAACAATAACCCATTAAAGCCAGAGGAGAGTCATGGATAAAGTGCCCAGCGATATTGAGATTGCACGTGTGGCGGCGATACACCCTATCGGAGAGATCGGGGATAAGTTGGAGATTCCGTCAGAGTCACTGCTGCCTTACGGCCCCACCAAGGCCAAGATCAGCAATCAGTTCATCGAGTCTTTGTCTAACCGATCCGATGGCAAGCTGATCCTGGTGACCGCGATCTCCCCAACTCCTGCCGGGGAAGGGAAGACCACCACGACTGTCGGCCTGGGTGATGGATTAAACCGCATTGGCCGGAAGGCATTGATCTGCCTTCGCGAGCCTTCGCTTGGCCCCTGTTTCGGCATGAAAGGCGGTGCTGCAGGCGGCGGTTACGCACAGGTTGTCCCGATGGAGGATATCAATCTTCACTTCACGGGAGATTTTCATGCGATCGGAGCCGCTCATAACCTTCTTTCTGCGCTTATAGAAAATCACATCTACTGGAGTAATGAACTAGCCATTGATCAACGCAGAGTGACCTGGCGCCGAGTTGTCGACATGAATGACCGCGCGCTTCGCCAGATCACGGTGGCGCTCGGCGGTGTCGCAAATGGATTTCCCCGAGAGGGTGGTTTTGATATTACAGTGGCCTCGGAAATTATGGCGATCTTCTGTCTCGCAGAAGATCTCGCTGATCTGCAACGCCGGCTGGGTAATATAATTGTGGGATATACCCGTTCGCGAGCGCCGATTCATGCCCGTGACCTCAAAGCTGAAGGCCCTATGACGGCATTGCTGCGTGATGCCTTTATGCCGAACCTGGTTCAGACGCTTGAGAATAATCCAGCCATAATTCACGGTGGGCCGTTCGCTAATATTGCCCATGGATGTAATTCGGTTCGAGCGACCAAAATGGCTCTCAAGCTTGCCGATTACGTAGTGACTGAGGCCGGTTTTGGTGCGGACCTTGGTGCCGAGAAGTTTTTCAATATTAAATGCCGTAAAGCAGGCCTCAAGCCTGATGCGGTCGTGCTTGTTGCTACTGCCCGGGCTCTCAAAATGCATGGAGGGGTCGCGAAAGCGGACCTCAATACCGAAAGTGTCGGTGCGCTGCAAGATGGGCTGGAAAACTTGGGTCGGCATCTTCGAAACATTGGACAGTTCGGCGTGCCCGCCGTCGTAGCGATAAACAAATTCGTTTCTGATACCCCGGCCGAGATTGATGCGATACGGGTCTACTGTAATGAGCTTGGTGTTGAGGTTTTTGAGTGCAGTCACTGGGCCGATGGCGGCGCTGGTACGGAAGATCTTGCACAACATGTCGCTACGCTCGCGGATTCAGGTGAGTCCCGGTTCCAGCCGCTGTATGATGACCATATGTCTTTGTGGGACAAGGCTCGCACCGTCGCACGATCAATCTACGGCGCTGATGATATCAGTGCTGACAACAAAGTGCGTGGTCAGTTTGCAGATTTCGAGGAACGTTACAGCCATTTCCCGGTTTGTATGGCAAAGACGCAGTACAGTTTCTCGACGGACCCCAGTCTTCTGGGCGCGCCCAGCGGACACGTGGTTCCGATCCGAGAACTGCGCCTCTCCGCCGGTGCGGAATTCATCGTGGCGATTTGCGGCGAGATTATGACGATGCCGGGGCTGCCGAGGGTGCCCGCAGCCAACAATATCTTCGTTAACGAAGACGGTGAGATAGAAGGGCTGTTTTAGGAGTTTTCGCCGATCGGATCCATTTGAAAGAGAGCGCCCCAGGGCGCGAGTTCGGCATTGGCCGGGCCGCGCTCTGGATCCGCTGACTCGGCTGGGAGCGTGCTCGCGCGGTTGTCACTGCTTGGGATAGCTGGCTCTTCCTCCAAACAGTACATGAATCACTTTAGACGGGTGTAAAACTCCAATAACCTCGCCCTCCCCATCGGTTACCGGAACAGGATTCTGTTCGCTAAGAACCGCTTCAGCGACCGTTTCGATAATTGCGTCTTTAGAGACCTTTAGGTTGCTGAGCACTTCTGAACTATTTACAGGGTCCATTACAGACTCAATCCTGAGCACCTTTTCCCTAGGCACATCTTCCGTAAACCTATGAACATACTCGGTTGCCGGATTGAGGACTATGTTAGCCGGGGTATCTAGTTGCTCAATGACGCCGTCTTTCATAATCGCAATCCGGTCCGCCAGCCGTAATGCCTCGTCGAAGTCATGGGTGACAAAAAGAATAGTTTTGTTCAGTACGCTCTGCAGTCGCAGGAACTCATCCTGCATCTCTTTTCGGATGAGGGGATCGAGCGCCGAAAATGGCTCGTCAAGGAACCAGATGTCAGGCTCGACGGCGAGTGACCGGGCAATTCCGACACGTTGCTGTTGCCCCCCGGACAACTCTCGAGGGAAGTAGTTCTCGCGCCCCCGAAGCCCCACAAGCTCAACCATATCCATTGCTTTTTTAATGCTCTCTTGTGTTCGAACACCTTTAACCTGTAAGGGGAAAGCTATATTTTCCAACACTGTTTTGTGCGGCAGTAGCGCAAAACTCTGAAAGACCATACCCATTTTTTCTCGACGGATTTCGATCAACTGCTTGTTGGTCATCGCTAACAGATCCTGACCTTCTATAAAAATTCGTCCAGCGGTTGCATCTGTCAGGCGGGAGATGCAGCGTAGGAGCGTCGACTTGCCCGAACCCGACAGTCCCATAATGATGAGCTTTTCGCCCCTCGCGACATCGAAGGAGGCGTTGTTGACACCGACGATGCAGCCAGCCTCCTGAAAAGCTTTTGTGTCGACGTTGCTGCCGTCTACTCCGGCGAGCATCTCTTTCGCTTTATCCCCAAAAATCTTAAATACAGAATCACACCGGATGACCGGTTGCTGATCTGTCGTAGGGCTTTCGTTGGAGGGCATAATTGGGTTCCCGATTAATCTCTTAGCACGTATTGGCGAGAGCTTGGTGAGGGTGCATCAGTCGATTCCCAGAAGTTTCTTTCTTTCCTTCGCCCAAGTCTGAATCAAATTATCGACTGCTAAGCACATGAAGGATACAAATATACCCAGTGTCAAACCAATGCCTGCTCCACCTTTTTTCGATAAAGCACCCATAATAATTTGGCCCAAATCAATGGTTCCGATTAATGCGCCAAGGATCACCATGAATAATGCAAATATGACTGTTTGATTTATGCCCAACATTATGTGAGGAAGCGCAAGAGGTAGCTCGATATTGGTCCATCTTTGAAGTCGTGATACTCCTGACATCGTCGCAGCTTCATGCAGCGATATTGGAACGCTGTTTAAGCCTTCTACTGTATATCTGGTAGCCGGAATCACTGCATAGACAATTGCCGCGATCATGACGGATGTATCCGTGATACCAAAAAGCAGAATTACCGGTATCAAATAAATAAAGGACGGAAATGTTTGAAAAAAATCACAGACTGAAAGAATTGTTTTGCTCGTAAAACGGTTCTGGGCGCAAATGGAGCCAACGACTAATCCTAAAACAGCGGATATGAGTACCGCAAAAGTTGCCATATAGGCTGTGATTAATGCTCTGTCCCAATATTCAGAAAGGGCTATAAACAGGATCAGTCCCCCAACTACGATCGCTGATCTTACGCCGCCAACGATATACCCGGCCCCCATAACAAGAATGAATGTGGAGATAACAGGCATACCGAGATAGGCGTCTCTCATCGGCACAAGGACCGACGTTATTAACCAGACATTGAATCCATTTAAATACGGAAAAAAGGCTTCCCAAAACCAATCAATACCAGCATCTATAAAAGGAGAAATCGTAAAACCTTTGTCGAACGGAACATAGTACAGGTAGTTGATGCCGTCCTTAAAGTACAGAGCACCTATGTACGCTAAAAGAATCGCCAAAAGCGTTAGAAGGATAAATCCGATGTAAGGCCTATATCTTTGAAAGAAGTTCAAATCAGAAAAATAATCTTTTTGTTTGTTTGCCCACGCCAAGGAATATTTATCTAGGATTACAGCAATTAAAACGACACACAGGCCAATTTCTGAGGCTTTTCCAATTTCCAGTGAATTTAGCGCAACTTTTAAATTAAATCCTAAGCCCCTGGCGCCAATAAAAGCGGCAATAGTGGTCATCGCAAGACACTGCATAATGACCTGATTAACGCCAATCAGAATATCTGTTCTTGCTGTCGGGATTAAAACTCTGAACAGTAGCTGGAATTTACTGCACCCACTCATTAAACCGGAATCAACAATATCCGGAGAAATCTTTCTCAAGCCGAGAATGGTTAATCTGATCATCGGCGGGGTTGCAAAGATAATCGTGGCAACGGCGCCTGCGTGATCTCCGATTCCAAATAGAACCATGACCGGAACCAGATAAGAAAAATGAGGCAGGGTCTGCATACAGTTCAATAGTGGCTCAAGTGCGGCCTCTACAGTTCTATTCAGGTATCCCCATATCCCGAAACCCAGTCCCAAAATGAAACAAATAGGTGCACATACAAGGACAAAAGATAGCGTCTCTAAAGAGGGTTCCCATTGCCCAAAAACACAGAGATATCCGACCCCGATACCTGCAAGTAGGGCTAAGCGAATGCCTTGAAGTTGATATCCCAGGATCGCAGCGCCAGCGACGACAGCGGTCCAGGGAAGAGCAGGCCAGTACAGCCATTTATTGGTGCTGAGCATTGCATCGCTGAAGAGCGCCCCAATAGTCTGCGTTCCTCCAAGAAAGAGTTCACGGATAAGAATAATGAGGAATAAAATCGCACTGCCTATTGCTCTAGTAATAATTCTGAAAACAGACTTTGGTTCGTACTCTTTCCATACCGGATCCCAGACATCAACGGCGAACCATTGGAACATCAAATTATCAAGAAGCGTATTGATCCAGACTGGGATGTCTTTTAATAGGGGAGGTAATCTCCAGAAGTAACTGGCCTCAGAATGCGGGACTAAATGATAGGAAAACAAAAAAATGATCGCGAGCAGGCCAAACTGCATCGGTCTGGAATCTTTGAAATTATTCACCACGTTCTTGTTTTTTTAGATTAAACGAATAGGCTGCTTACCTGTAATCACCGAGAGATCAGAAGATTCAGGAATTTGATCTTTAGCTCATTAATTTATTGATCGATGGGGGATTTCATCGGGATCACAAGACAACAACCATACGCTGATCTTTTCCAAAAGTCTTTCTTTTCTGGCGTCTTCCGAGATGCTGGTCAGATTTACATTCAGCGCCAGCAAATTGCCCTCAGTCCCCTCTAAATAAATAGCAGTAGTGCGGCAAAAAAAATCCCCCCTGAAACAGGGAGGATTCTTAGTAAAACAACTTCTAACTTAATTTTTCCAGAGATCAATCTGAGCTCTGTGATTAGCGATAAACGCAGCCGCAGCATCTTCATGACTCATGCCTTTACTGTCAACATTATCAGCCATCTCGCCGATTTGCGGGGCATTAAAAGACATTTTGGTATAGAACTTATATGCATCTGGGTGAGACAGTGGGAACTTGATATACGCGGCTTTCTTAAGCCAACCTTTTGGAGAGCCACAGCCAGTAGTTTCCAATGTTCCGCCATTTTCTAGTCTGCAACCTTCGAAATAGGGAGGAAAGTCGATGAATGTGAAGCCCGCCGCGTCAGTAAAGTTTGGAGACCAGTTAAAGATAACGGTTCCACGGCCTTCTTTCTTGGCAGCATCCAACTCAGCCCATAGAGCATTAGCGGCGCCTGCAAACTTTACAGTCCACAAATCATCAATACCGAGACCTTTAAGCCTGTTGGGCATCACGTCTCCGTGCCACTCTGCAGGACCTTCCAGCCAACGGCCTTTCCCGCCTGAATCAGCGGTAGCGAAATTTTTCGCACAATCAGGTGACTTCAGCGCTTCCCAGTTTGGAAGACCGGGACAGAGTCCTTCATCGATTACCCAATTTGGGACTCCCATTTCTTCAAAGGTCACTAAATTATGACTACCAGCATCAATTAAGCCACCCTTGTCCATTGCTTCATAAAATGGGATAGCCATTGTTGATTCCCAGGTTTCATGAGCTACGTGAAGGTCGCCAATTCGGACAGCCTCGTATCTTGACGCCGATTCAGCTGGAACCAACTCTACCGTGTGACCCATTTCTTGAAACACTTGAGCCATTACATGAGCCATAACAATTTGGCTCGACCAGTTTAATACCGGAATCCTGATTGGATCTGCAGCCTGGGTGACTGTAGAGGTTGAGGCGAACGCCATCAGCGCGCCTACTGCCAACCCTTTTAACGTTTGTTTTTTCGTCATGTTGATCCTCCGTTGAAAAGATTATTTTTTATGAATCCTTGTTTAACGCAGAAAAGAGCCCCGAAACTCTGTCTCGACATAAGGCGTCACTGTTCTGTCGTGATACCAAAGATTGCCTCAGGTTTCGTTATTAGACACCCTTATGGGTAGATAAACAACGGACCATGGAAACAAGTGTAGGCGACTTCATTTTGCGAGCCTATAACCAAAAATACACCAATCACCTGCTCTTGGTGTTAATAGCCTCTTTCTCGTGAAAAATGCCTAAAAACCGTAATTATTGACCAATCATTAAATAATCCCGGACCGGGTAAGACTTGGTTCCTAGGCACGGCAACGCATTAATCATACGCCACTCAGGTCGGGGACGCTGACGAAAAGCCTAGCAGGCCCTCGCTACGCACGGACCCGTTCTTTCTTGGGGTCATAGAAGGGAAAGGGTACAACCAGGGCGGGAATGCGCTTTTGTTGGCCATCGAGTTTACCGACCTCAACTTCGGTGCTTAGCGCTGCGTGGAGGGTGTCGATGCGGCAAAGCGCGATATTCTTTTTTAGGATTGGCGAGCGCATCGCGCTGGTGATTACACCAACCTGGGCACGCCCGACGCGCACACAGTCTCCATGACCTGCCGTCTCGTTACCCGCGAGCTCCAGTCCCACCAGTTGGCGTTGGGGGTTTGCCTTTCGTTGCTCAAGGGCCTCGCGCCCAATGAAGTCATCTTCTTTGGACTTCAACGGAACGGTGAATCCGATGCCGGCCTCGAATGGATCGGTCTGGTCACAGAATTCGTAGCCTGCAAAAACAAGTCCCGCTTCAATCCTGACCATATCCAAGGCGTCTAGGCCTAGCGGCAGCAACCCATGAGGCTCGCCGGCTTGCCAAACAGCATCCCAGACCTCGCAGGCGTCGTTCGGGTGACAGAAAATCTCGTAACCCAGTTCGCCGGTGTATCCGGTACGCGAGACCATGACGGGGCGGCCATGCATACCGCCAAGGCGTCCTACAGTAAAGCGGAACCACTCGAGTTCGTCTACGGATGTTTGTGCCGGCGGGGTCCAGATAATTCCAGTCAGGATCTCTCGGCTTTTCGGCCCCTGAACCGCAACGTTATGGATTTGCTCGGTCGAGGATTTGACCAGCGCCTTTAGTCCGAGGGCCTGCGCCTGTTCGCGAAGCCATATCCCACTGTAGTCATCACCGCCAATCCAGCGGAAGTTATCTGGGCCGAGACGCAGTGCGGTGCCATCGTCAATCATCCCGCCGTGTGGATAGCACATGGCGCTATAGACGACTTGCCCAACAGAGAGTCGCCGAATATTGCGCGTCAGCACAGTCTGTAGCAGCGTTTCCGCATCGGGACCGAGGACTTCGAACTTGCGCAGCGGAGAAAGGTCCATCATCACAGCGCGCTCCCGGCACGCCCAGTATTCCTCTATGGCGCCGGCGTTATTGAATGCGGTGGGTAGCCAGTACCCACGGTATTCAGTGAAGTTGCGGGTGTGCTGCGAGGAGCGCGGATGGAAGCCCGTCTCGCGCGTCAGTTGAGTTTCTGCGTCTGGGGTCATTCTGTATGCAATAGCCCGTGAAAAGGCTTTCTCCGGAGTGTAGATGCGAACATGTATATCTGTGGGGTTCCAGCCGTTGGCGGCACTGGTATCGTCGGGGCAGGCGGTGGATGCACACACCAGATCAGTAATGGCTTTCAGGAGTACATAGTCGCCTGGCCGCGACCAGGGTTCATCGAGAAAAAGGACGTTGTGGTCATCGATGCCGGTGTTGTAGAAGAAATTTACAGCCTCCCATCCGCGTCTCGGTCTGACGCCAAACGGCGCCATGACGGCGTTCAGATTGTCCGAGCAGTTGGGGTGGCCAAAGTAGCCCTGGTCTTCGTAGTACCTGGCCGCGCAGGCGAGGCCGAAAGTGTCATGACGGCCGCAGGTATCTTGAATCACCTCAACCATCGGCTCCATATCCCGGTCAAAATACTTCGAGTAAAGGCCGGGGCCGGGATAGCCACTGCCCATCAGGGTGCGGGTGGTGGTCATATCAATATGCCGCTCTTTTCCCTGATCAAGACCAGCCGCTGAAAAAGCAAGAAAATCTGAACATTCCCGGCCCGCAACATCGATGATCTGGACGTATTCGCCCGCATGCACCGTAAACTGAGCTGCAGTGCACTTGTCGACCCGAAGTTCCAGTCGCGGGTCGGCCAGAGGGTCCGGCAGTAGCGGTTCAGTGAGTTCACGACCCTTGGCACGAGCCACATGAACCGTCAGCCCCGTGGGTGGTATCTGTTCGTCGATGGGCATCGCGTCGCCAGGCGCACAGACGATGCAGAGAAGATCCTCACGGGCTGTGTAGTGATGCGTTGAGCCTGCATCGGAATCGGATCCGAACAACGCGATTGCTTTGGCATCAGCCGCATTGATATTCCGCCGTTTCAGTCCGGCAGCCACTTGTTGGGCACTTGGTTCATTAGAAGCAAGAATCTTTTGAAAGCCCGTTGCTGCTTTGGGCCTGGTACCGCAAAGGCCTCCCGGAGCGGGGTGCCCATCGGTTGAGAAGGCGATTAACTCGCCTGGCTGCGCCCCTTCCGGGTCAGTAACGGTGATCGCGTCACCGGCAAAAAGTTCAAAAGTCACCGAGCCGCAGGGCGGTACGGTATAGCGCTCGAGGCAGGGATCAGCCCGCCATAGACCGGGCTCTCGCGGATGGGTACTTTCAAGGAGGATTCGAGCGGCCATGCTAGCAACTCCTTAGTGAGCTCAGCATGAGTTTAAAGCCAAACGATAAAAAAAGGCGACCTGGCTGTATCGGCCAGGTCGCCTCCCAAAGACAGATTAAAAAGCTATAACTATTGGCTTATTTATGCCTAGCCGTGCTCGCGCTCGTGCCTCTTCTCTGTTCTGGCTGCCGTGATAATTACCGCCAGCATCAAAGCAAGAAGAATCAAGAACCATACTATGACTCCTGAGCCGCCGGCATTATTGAATACCGCTCCAGCGCCTTCCCAGGTGTCTATTGGGCTTGTATTGAACAGACCTGCTTGTGCCGTGGTGGTCATGCCGAGCACTAGTGCGAGAGCCGACAGAACAGCAGTCGTTTTTTGCCTAATTGCATTCATAGTGTGTGCTCCTTAAGAGGATTTTTGAAAATCGGGATAGGCTTGCGTCTCGCCCTCGGTTGAATCGACGCCTTTCTCCAAGATGGCCTCCGAGTATCGAAGCATCCCAGCCTTGTTCAGGATCCAGGAAAGGACATAACCTGGGACAAAACCAAGCAGGAAGAACGAAATCGCACCTACGAGTTGGCCGGTGAAGGTGATTGCCGGGATATCGGCTGATGGTGCGGGATAGCCACCAAGCAGGATACCGACCGACATTACGCCCCAGATTCCAACGAAGCCATGGACCGAAACCGCGCCCACTGCATCGTCGATACCCCAGCTTGTAAGCATCTTGTGGCAGTACGGCATGATTAGGCCACCGATTGCACCGACTACAAATGCGGTGCCGGGGTACCATAGATCGATACCTGAAGCCACACTGATAATTCCACAAAGCGCGCCGCCCATCATCCAGAACGCGTCCCGGGTTACCCACCAGGCAGCCATGATTCCACCCGCCATACCCATCAGGGTATTAAAGGCAAAGGCAGAAAGATTGGATTTGATTCCATAGATGTTTATCCACCCAAGGTCTGCTGAAGTTCCAGCCATTGACGAGGGGTAGATGAGACAGGCACCAAGAAACCCAAAGAAGCCCAAGATGATAACCATGAGCCCGGCTGCTGCCATGGGGCCGCTATGACCCGCTACTTCATTAGTGGAGCCATCAGCATTGAATCGACCCTGACGCGGCCCAAGATTGACCAGAACCCCTAGCGCGAAAAAGCCTGCGGCCATATGCACCACACCTGCGGCACAGACATCTCGGAATCCCCAGTCTGCGACCAGCCAACCACCGGTTGACCAACCCCAGCCAGCACCAACGATCCAGATAAATCCGCCGAATATGGTTACGAGAATGAGCCAACCACTCATCTTGATCCGCTCAATAACGGACCCCGAGACAATGGAGGCAGTTGTCATAGCAAATAGAGTGAACGCGGCCCAGAAGATACCTGAAGCACCATCCTGGTGGTTCGGCCCCATGCCACCTTGATCACCCCACGGTACATAGTACTGCGCAAACTCATGATTCCAGTCAGGAATAAATATATTGCCACTCTGGTAGGCCCAGTAAGCCCACCAACCAACCACGAAAAACGCCGGAATTGTGAATGCAAACGCAAGAATATTCTTGACGCCCGTATGCATGACGTTCTTCGCTCGAGAGGCTCCCATTTCATACATCATGAAGCCGGCGTGGATGGCGATCATTATTGCGGTGGCCCACCAGTAATATCCTTCCATGGCGGTATCCGCGACAACATTGATCACGGCCATCAGTTCTTCAGGACTCATATCGCATGTCTCCCGTTCTGATTAATATTTGGGAGGACATATTTGGCGACAGTCCGGTGCCAAACATCAGTCTGAGGCTTAACAGGCCCCCCCGCTTCGTTCGCACCGGCATACAGGCCAGGTGCATCAAGACCACAACATCAGTCCAGATGGATGATCAGTTTACTATAAAAAGAACACTGATATACCAATCAACAATTTAAATAAGTAGTATTTTTTTCTGTGCGAGAAATATCAAAATGCCCCATAACTTAATGATTTACTGATTAATTGTTAATTATCGGAATAAAACCATTTCTGGACATATTTAATATCCACTGATCATCGTAAGTTCTTGTCGAACTCTGGAGCAATGCTTCATTTGCCCGCATAATCCCCGGCCTCATCAATTTCTGTGCAAGTATCTGAGAACAAAACATGGCTAATGATCCAGACCTCCAAGGCTTAAAAGATTCATTAATTCAAAGCGGGGTGAAGTACTGCCTTCCCAGTTACGTGGACATCCATGGGGTTTCAAAGTCTAAGTTCGTGCCGATTGCGCATTTCGATCGGATGATGAATGGCTCGGAACTTTGCACTGGCGCCGCGCTCGATGGGGTTCCTCAGGATGTCAGCGACGAAGAGGTATCGTCGCGGCCTGACCCCGAAAGCGTCATCATACTTCCATGGCGAAAAGATGCCGCCTGGTTTGCCAGTGACCTCTGGTGTGAAGGCAAGCCGTTTGAGCCCTGTAGCCGGAACATTTTCAAAGGGGTTCTGGCACAGGCTGCAGAAATGGGTTTTACCTTCAATTTTGGCATTGAGCCTGAGTTCTTCTTGCTCAAAGAGGACGAGCACGGCCAAATTGCGCCGATCGGGCCTCGGGATAATCTGGCCAAGCCCGCCTATGATCTCCGTTCGACGCTAGATAGCCTAGACTTGCTTGAAGAAATCGTCTCGACGCTGAATGATCTTGGGTACGACGTCTATTCCTATGATCACGAAGATGGGAACGGTCAGTTCGAGATCGATTTCATGTACTGCGATGGCCTCACCATGGCTGACCGCTTCGTTTTCTTCAGACATCTCATCCAGGAATTAGCGCATCAAAAGGGCTTCTTCGCGAGTTTTATGCCTAAGCCGTTTTCGGATCGGGCAGGCAGCGGGGCGCACTACAACATGTCGCTGGCCAATATCGAGTCAGGGGTAAATCTCTTTGAGTCAGATGACGATCCGCGCGGTTGCGGCATTACGGAACTTGGGTATTGGTTTATCGGCGGCATTCTCAAGCACCTGCCGGCACTTTCCGCGGTGATCTCCCCGACCGTGAACAGCTACAAGCGCCTTATTAAAACCGGCAGCATGTCGGGCTTCACGTGGGCGCCCGTTTTCGCTTGCTTTGGCGATAACAACAGAACGAACTCCATTCGAGTGCCGCTCGGCGGTGGCCGAGTCGAACTTCGCGCTGCTGATATTTCAAATAATCCTTATTTGGGTGGCGCGATGGTGCTGGCGGCGGGCCTTGAAGGAATTCGAGAGAGGATTGACCCGGGCGCACCCTATACCGAAAACATGTATCTCAAGTCCGAAGCCGAACTTGAGCAACTCGGTGTCAGTTATCTGCCGCGAAGTCTGGAAGAAGCGGTAGATGCATTTGAAAAAGATGATCTTGGCCGCCAGGTGATGGGAGACCTTATGGCCAAGACCTACGCGGACTTCAAGCGGGCGGAATGGGATGAATACCAGACACACGTCAGCGACTGGGAAGTCAGCCGCTACCTGAAACTGTGGTGAGAACTATGTTACTGAATTCCGCGCTTGGGTAGTCGTGTGGGGAGGTTACTGTTGGGTCAGTTTGAGTACGGATCACGGTCATGGCCAATGAGTAGGCAACCGGTGTCGGTTCGGGAGTTATGGTAACTGCCCGGGGGGTAACTGACGAAATCCCCCTTTTTCAAAACAGTGCCGTCGCTTTCGATGAGTTCACCTTCAATGATCAGATATTCCTCGTGCTTGCCATGCTCGTGAGGAATTGACGCCGTACCGGGTTCCATACGGATCACGTACCAGCCCGTGGCACGGTCGCGGTCGTAACTGATGTTAAGTAGATGTACGCTGTCTTGGACTTCCCCCTCAAGATCGTACGCCTCGTAGGGTGTCTCGTAGAGATTTACGATACGTCGGGGTCCACGCCATGGGGTAGAGTCTTTTTCGGCCATCAATCGCACCTCGTTGGGCAGTAAGGGTGTCTCGCCCGGTCGTTTGTGAACAAGCCGCCGGATTCACGCCTCATTATGATCGGTCGCGATCATAATGCGAATTTAACAAGTTTGTGGAACCGGGTTCTGTCCTATTTAGCGAGGTAGCGAGACGAGGGAGTAAGAGGTTGCCATCAAGTCCAGGGTCGTTGATCTCGGCTGATAAACCATGCGATGATGATGGAATCGTCGACGTGGACTTGGTGGGAAGCAGGCGCCCGGTTTTGTGGTTTCAGACCGTTCCATTGAAGGGTTCGACAGCTTTGGAATTAGCAGCGGCGATCAGGGTTTCAAGAGTGAGTCCCTAGGTCGCACGGCGAGCAAAACACTAATCAGAGGATCTGTTAAGGAGAATCTTTACATGACGAAAAGAGTAGCAGTGATTGGAGCAGGTCCGAGCGGACTTGCACAGCTTCGGGCATTTCAGTCAGCAAAGGAGAAGGGCGCTGAGGTGCCGGAGGTGGTCTGCTTTGAACGCCAGTCAGACTGGGGCGGAATCTGGAATTACACCTGGCGTACCGGAACGGATGAGTACGGCGAGCCGGTGCACTGCAGTATGTACCGCTATCTATGGTCGAACGGTCCTAAGGAGTGCCTTGAGTTTGCGGATTACACTTTTGAGGAACATTTTGGCCGTCCAATCGCTTCCTATCCACCCCGTGCGGTCCTTTGGGATTACATTAAAGGCCGGGTAGAGAAAGCCGGGGTGCGTGACCAAATTCGTTTTTCTTCTTCAGTGAGATGGGTCGAGTACAACGAAGATAAGCAGAACTTTTCCGTCACGGTTCACAACCTGCCCGAAGACCGGATGTACACCGAAGACTTCGACAATGTCGTGGTGGCATCGGGTCATTTCTCCACGCCTAGCGTACCCCAGTTCGAGGGCCTGGAAACGTTCAACGGCCGGGTGATGCATGCACACGATTTTCGTGATGCGCTTGAATTTAAAGACAACGACATCCTCATTATTGGTACCAGTTATTCCGCTGAAGATATCGGTTCGCAGTGCTATAAGTACGGCGCGCGTTCAATAACGGTTGCCCACCGGACGGCACCGATGGGTTTTCATTGGCCGGATAACTGGGAAGAGGTCCCGCTATTGACCCGGGTGGATAAGAATACCTGCCACTTTAAAGATGGATCGAGCAAACAAATCGATGCGATCATTATGTGCACAGGCTATCTGCATCATTTCCCCTTCCTCCCGGATGAACTTCGGCTTCAGACAGGCAACCGTTTCTGGCCTTTGGATCTCTACAAGGGCGTGTTTTGGGAAGACAACCCCAGGCTGATGTATCTCGGCATGCAGGATCAGTTCTATACATTCAACATGTTTGATGCCCAGGCTTGGTACGCACGCGACTACATCTTGGGCAGGATCAATCTGCCCGATCTTGAAACCATGCGCCAGCACAGCCAGACCTGGCGTGACCGTGAAGAAAAACTCGAGGATGACGAGCAGATGATCTGGTTCCAGGGTGACTATGTACAGGACCTGATCGATGAGACCGACTACCCCAGTTTTGACGTCGAAGCTGTGAACAAAACATTCCTTGAATGGGAGCACCATAAGCATGAAAACATCATGACGTTCCGCGATAATGCCTACCCGTCTTTAATGACTGGCACCGCGGCGCCGGTGCACCACACCCCGTGGCTTGACGCTATGGACGACTCCATGGAGTCTTATCTCAAACCAAGCTGAGACCTACAACCCTACGCGCAATCAAAACTCGGCATCGGCCGAGGTCTTGTTACTAATAAGTTCCTGTAGGGAAACATTGTTTCCACCAGTTGAATTACGTCACTGAAAGGCGTAGTCTGGATTGATGCCAAATAATTCCAAGTAGGGGAAAGAATCTATGTGCGGTATTGCGGGTGTGATGTATCGGGGTAGCGATAAGGACTTCGGCACCGGGGAGGCGCTAATCCGGATGCTGGACGGTTGTCAGCACCGGGGTCCTGACTCTACAGGTTTTGCACTGTATTCCCCTGAAGCATCGGGACGCTTGAAGTTGCGCTTTTTTATTGACCCCACTAACGAGTCAGACGATGCCACCGCGATCGAGGCTATCCGAGGACGACTTATCGATCTCGGCGCTGATATTGAAGAGGAGGCCCGCGCTGGAGACAACTATCGCGTGACCATCCGGTATGACGGTGACGTTCAGAAACTGTCATACGAAATGGAGCATGCCGCGAAGGTGATTTCAATTGGTACGAGTCTTGAGATTGTTAAGGACGTGGGGACAGCTCACGATGTAGATGATCGATATCACGTTAACGAGTTTCACGGCACCCATGGTCTTGGCCACGTGCGGCTGGCGACAGAGAGTGATGTCAAGCCGGAGGCATCCCATCCATTCTGGGCGACGGGCTTCGCTGATATTGCCATCGTTCATAATGGTCAGATTACTAATTACTGGAAGATGCGTCGTCGGCTTGAGCAGCAGGACTTCGAATTCACTACGGACAATGACAGTGAACTGATCGCGGTGTACCTCGCCGACAAGCTTGCACAGGGTGGAACACTCCAGGATGCTTTATCGACGTCGATCGACGATCTTGACGGTACTTTCTCCTTTCTCGTGTCAACCAGTGATGAGATCGGCTACGCGAAGGATCGGCTCGCAGCCAAACCGATGATCATGTACGAGGACGATGACCTCGTGGCCATCGCTTCTGAGGAAGTATCGCTGAACCGTCTTTTCCCAGGACGGGCACTCAATACCCGTGAACCCGCACCAGGAACTTATGCCACATGGTCTCGCTCGATTTAGCAATACTGAGTGTTCGTGATGCGAATACTCAGCTTCGGACTCTAGGTGAGGCCGGCGAAGATGTCGAAATTCTTAATCCGGACGCGAGGCATCACATCGGTGTTGGGCTAACGTCTCCGATCAACGTGACCGTTCAGGGGTCGGCTGGCTACTTCTGTGCCGGGCTAACTGACCAGGCACAGTTCAACGTCTCTCACAACGTCGGTTGGGGCGTTGGCGACAATATGTACAGCGGCTCGGTGGTGGTCGGTGGAAATGCAGGCGCTATCCCCGGTGTGGCGATTCGGGGCGCCGAGATTGTTATCAAGGGCAACATGGGTTCCCGGGCGGGCCAGGTGATGAAGGCCGGCACCTTGTGCTGTGTAGGCAATGCAAATTTCATGGCCGGATACATGATGTATGGCGGCACCATTATTATTCTCGGCGATTCCGGTGAACGGATCGGTGAAGATATGTCGAGTGGAGAGATCTTCGTCGCTGGCAAGGTAGAGGATCTAGGCTCAGACGCTATGCTCTCTGACCTCGATCAGAAGGAGATCGAGGGTATTCATGAGTTCCTCGACCGTTATGAGATCAACGCACCTAAGCGTTTTTCTAAGATCGTTAATGCTGGAAAAAAATTGCGCTACGGCACCCCCGAAACGCCTATGCGTAGCATTCCATTTAGCACTTTTTCTGGAGAGTCTGCTTATTGGAATCCTAAGATTCAGGAAGACATTGCGATAAAGGCGCAAAGCGGTCGCTACAGGATTCGAGGCTACGGTGGCGCCCGACCATTACCTCATATTAATGATATTGGATTTCGCAAAGAGCTCAACGTTGCCGGTGCAGATCGTGAGGTAGTCGAGAAGGTGCGCATGAAGACCGAGATAGGCGGAATCAATGGGGCGAGACCATTGAAGTTGAGCATGCCAGTGATGATTGCGCCGATGAGCTATGGGGCGCTCAGTCGGTCAACAAAATATGCAATAGCGATGGGATCTGCTATGTCAGGGATTGCCGAGAATACAGGCGAGGGGGGTATGAGTAATGCGCAGCGCGATGCTGCGGGTCAACTAATCTTCCAGTGTTTGGGTGGTCGGCTGGGGTGGAATATCCACGACATGCGCCGTGCCGATGCTTTAGAGATCTATATCTCTCAGGGCGCCAAGCCAGGTCTTGGGGGGCAACTGATGGCCAAGAAGGTGACTCCTGAACTTGCTGAGATCCGAGGAATCCCCGCCGGTATAGATCTTCGGTCACCATCGCGTCATCCCGATATCCTCGGTGCTGACGATCTCGTGATTAAAGTTGAAGAATTTCGCGAGGCGACGGGGTATGCAGTCCCAGTGAGCGTTAAGCTCGGTGCGGGGCGTATTCGAGACGATATTAAGATCGCCGCAAAGGACGGGTTCGATTTCGTCGAGCTTGATGGCATGCAGGGTTCAACGGGCGCGGGAAGTGCCGAGGTCATTGATAACGTCGGAATCCCTACGTTACCGGCGATCATCGAAGCCATTGAAGCCCTTGAGGAGATCGGCGCTCGCGACAACATTGAACTGGTCCTAATGGGCGGCCTTCGTGACGGCGTAGATGCCGTTAAGGCCCTGTGCCTCGGTGCGGATGCGGTTGCTTTTGGGACTTCGGTCATTATTGCTGGCGGCTGTATTTCCTGTATGCAATGTCATGTTGGGCAGTGTGTCACCGGAATCGCAACTCAGGACCCGGAACACGAGAAGCGTTACCAACCCGAAGTCGAGGCGGGCAATATTCATCGCTTTCTTGAAAGCGTGCGTTGGCAGATTGCAGCGATCACCCAGGCGCTTGGATATGATGATGTTACAAGCCTAAACCGGAACGACTTGGTCGCGTTGACCCCGGAGGCGGCCGATATTACCGGGCTGCCCTATGAGCCTCTGGCGAGAGATGTTCCTATGCACCAGGCAGGGGCGCCGTCATGAGTGTCTACGATCTTGAACGAATCAG
>JABJIU010000185.1 GCA_018661145.1 Pseudomonadota bacterium
AAGGTATAGATCTCAAGCGGCCGGTATTCGGTCACGACCAGCTCGTTCGCGCGACGGGTCAGTTCTTGCATCCCGATAACCGAAGCGAGAGACGACATCTTGAGCATATAGACAAACTGGTTGCCGAGCGGCGGCAGAATAACCTTGATCGCCTGCGGAAGAATAATGAGGCGCATTTTCTGGCTGTATTTAAGGCCCAGCGCATCTGCGGCTTCGACTTGTCCCCGGTGGATGGACTGAATTCCTGCCCGGAAAATTTCAGCCTGAAAAGCAGAGTCAGAGATACCGAGGGCCAGCACGCTCGCAAGAAAGATGCTTATGCTCACCCCGGCAACCTGGGGAAGGCCGTAGTACACCCAGAGGATCAAGACCAGAAGTGGGACTGCCCGAACCAGTTCGACATAGATCAAGTTGATTGCCTGTGCCGTACGGTTGGCCGCAATCCCGGGCAGGGCGATCAGAAAACCCAGCACCATCGCCAGCACGATGGAAACTAAGGAGAGGATGATCGTGTCCTTCAATCCGCCGAGCAGGAACTGGATGTTCGTTATTCCCTGCGATGTGCTGGGCGAGATCACGTACCATCCCCAGTTGCCGCCTCCACCAGACCCGGCGCAGCCGGTAACCAGCATCAAGGCGGCGAGAATCAGCAGTGCTCGTAAAAATATACTCATATGAGGTTGGTCTTGCGCGGGCAGTTGACGGGTACGAAAATGTCCGCTGTCGTGGGAATAGGATTATATCCAGTTCGACCCGTTCTTATCTGGAAACCCCACTAACAGAATGGGGAACTGGGCCTGTATTATCATTGACGTAAGAAAGCTTAATTCATTCTCGAGCCAGGGCGTCACATACATGCAATCTATTGCCGATTTCATTGATCTTGATCGTTATCCCCTCAACAAACTGGATTCACCTTCGGGCCGCACGTTGGTTGAGGATTGCCAACAGATGATGCGAGAGCATGCCATCTGCGCTTTGAAAGGGTTTCTTCGTCCCGCTAGCGTTCGGGCACTTTCGAATGAAGTGGCAAGCCTTGAAGACGCTATGCGGAGAGTGGATTTTTTAGCGACTCCGTATGGCTGGTTGAAGAATTCTGATTTTGCCGAAGACCACCCTAGAAGCCGCCTTTTCAATCGTCGTTGCGGCGTACTGACGGCTGATCAACTGAATCCAAAGGGTCTTTGTACCCAGTTGTTCCAATTCTCCGAATTGACGGAATTTGTGCGCCGACTGTTGGGTTACGAAAGCCTTTTTAATTCGGCCTGCCCTAATATCTCAGTCAGGCTCAACATCATGCAGCAGGGAGATGAGTTTGGCTGGCATTACGATACCAACGATGGCGCGGTCTCACTGGTTCTCCAAGACGCACAAGAGGGTGGGGCCTTCGAGTACGCCCCTTTGATCCGCAGTGAAGAAGATGAAAAATATGACCGGGTCAGTCGTATTTTTTCAGGCCGCGCATCACCAGTGGTTGCAGATGCCCCGGCAGGCACTTTTATACTCTTCATGGGTAGACGCTCGCTGCATCGGGTAGCCCCGGTAGGTAAGACACAAAAATCCCGTCAGACCTTACTCTTCAGTTATGACCGAAAGCCCGGCATGGTTTTCCCGGAGAAAATCCGCAAAAGAATGCTTGAACCTTCGCCCGAGCCTTTCCTTGGTCAGTAGGGGCAGACTTTCTCACTCAGTTCAGGCAGGCGACAGTTTTGAAGCGATCCAGTCCGCAATCGCAGAGCGGTTCTGGTCGATGATTTCCTTTACGGTGTCCGTGTGGTGCAGAGTGTTACGCCAGTGATGGATCTTTTCAGAAAACCGGGCCTCGAGATTCATACAGGACGCAATGTCCTCCATCATGAAGAGCGTCGTGGCGTAAGCGCAGTCTGCGAGTGAAAGCGCCTCACCGCCAAGATACGGCCGGGGACTGATGAGGCGGTCGAGCCGCTCAAGATGCCCGTTCATGGCATCAACCGCCAGGGCGGCACTCTGTGTCTTGTCGGAGTTGCCGACCATAGGAAAGAGGGATCGAAGGGCGGGTTCCAGCCGGGTATCGTGAAAGCGGGTGACCGACTTCAGAAAGGCTCTTTCGAAAGGATCGGCACACCGCATTGCGGGCTCTGGGAAAAGATCTTCCAGCAGTTCCACAATAGCGTCCGAATCGTGAAGGATCGTGCCGTTGATCTGGATCGCTGGCACAGAGCCTGCGGCCACGAGACGGCGATAGTCCTCACTTCGGTAAGTGCCCCCCGGGGGTCGCTCTTCGGTGTAGTCCACCGACTTGAGTTCGAGCACCAGCCTGACCCGAGCGCAGTAGGTGCTTTCGGGCACGGCATATAATGTGATGGGTTGAGACAATATCTGCACAATTTTCAGTGGCGCTTACCAGAATATAACAGCGCCTTGATTCGGATCAGGATAAACCAAACGGGAACTAACTACTATGACCGCATGGATCAGGATGATCGAGGATCAGGACGCGAATCCTGAGTTGCTTGAGGTGTTGAAACTTGCACGCACCCCTCACGGGACAGTGGATAACGTTATGCGGGTTCACTCGCTTCGGCCAAACACCATGAAAGGCCACGTCATTCTATATCGTGCCGCGCTTCATGACGATGCCAATACTCTGCCCATGTGGCTTCAGGAAGTCATTGGATCCTATGTATCCCTGCTGAACCGATGTGATTATTCGTATTCGAATCATTGGGCCAATGCCAAACACCTGATGGGCGATGACAGTAAGGCTGATGCGGCTGAAAAGGCCCTGCAAAGTCGAAAACCCGAGCATGCCTTTGACGGCAAGGTTCTGGCCTTGTTGCGCTACGCTGAGAAGTTGACGGTAAATCCAGGCGATGTGGTGCGCGACGATGTTACTGCGCTTACCGATGCCGGCGTCGATGATGGTGAGGTCCTCGAGGCCAACCAGATCATTGGCTACTTTAACTATGTCAACCGCTGCCTTAACGGATTAGGCGTGACGACGGAAGGTGATATCGTGGGTTTTTACAGCTCCAGTGATCCATCATGAGTCAGGGTGACTCGTCCTACGGCGATCTCACCAGTCCGCTTAACCGCGGGCTTTCGAATATGCTGGAGGATGCGATCCAGATTCAACCCGGCGTCAAGGTACTCGTCGCTTACGAGGATGCCTCGCTCGGCTGGTACGATGGGGAACTGAAAGATCGGGTAATTGAATATTGCCGTGTCACGCTTGGCGTTGAGGTCGACTCGGTTGAGGTCGGACCACCTGCGAACACGCCATCTGCTCCTTTGGAAGAGCGGCTTCAGGCTCAATCCTTCGACTGGGTAATTTTTCTTGCCCGCCTGGGTGATCAGGGACGCTTTGATGAAGACCGCGACGGTCCGCGCAAACTCATGGTCTATACGCGCCGGGTCTCGCAGCTTGAAAGTACTTTTGGTACGGTCTCGCAGGCGGCGATGCTTTCGCTCAAGTCGGTTGTCGACGGGCTTATCGCAGGAGCGAAGACGACTGCCATCTCTTGTCCGCACGGCACCCAGTTGATCAGCGGGTACAACGCCGAGGTTTCCCGGTCAAATCTAAACGAGGGGCAGGGTGAAAGCGGTGCGAGCAAGGATGTTACGGTCGTCAGGTTTCCGGCGGCCGTTAGCACACCGGTATCGGCCAAGGACTTTTCGGGCCAGGTGGTTCTCAGGCACGGGCTGACGTCGACCGGGTCCAGAGTCTATGACCCACCCAACCTTCCTATTGGAAAGCCCGTCACGGTGCACGTCGTTAACGGACGGATTGACCGATTCGAAGGTCAGGACCAGGATGTTCAGGGGATCCGGGAGCACTACGAGAGAGTGGCAAGCCGCTTTGGCATTGAGCCCATGATCGTGGACTCATGGCATCAGGGACTGCACCCGGGAACCGATGCGAGTCCTGATCCGGCCGATGACCTATGCCTGTGGGGCGAGACCCTGTTTACGAGTCCGCAATATCTTCATTTTCATACCTGCGGGGAGTATCCACCGGGGGAGATCTGCTGGATGGTGGAGTTTCCGACGCTAACCCTGGATGGCCGAAAACTCTATGAAGACGGCCGGATCCGGGTAGATGCTTTTGAAGAGTTTATGCCCTGCCTTGATCGGCATCCGGAACTGCGTGGGCTTTTCAACACCTAACGCCCAAAGTTTTGCAGAGGTGGTGCTTGGGTCTAAACGCAGCTTTGGGTTAGACCGGAAGTTTCGAGTAGATGTTGAGATATTTCAGGCAGATAACTCTGAGGCAGGAGGCCAGATTTTTGTCGTTGGCGACCAGGCACTGGACTGCGATCTCCTGAATCACTTCATTCACGCTCGTCTTGTGGTCATGAGCGATTTCGTCGAGCACGTTCCAGAAGGCCCGCTCCAGCCGCAGGGTCGTGGACTGTCCGTGGATGCGAAGACTGCGTTTTTCGGGAATAAATTCGTTAATCTGTTCCGTCGTACAGGCATTGAACATATCCGCGGCTTCATGAAGTTCTATCGGGAGTCTCCGGCTAACTGACGCTCGGCGTTAGGGCTACTCGGCCTGCTGGTCAGCCCGCATCGGTAGCGGTTTCACGGATTCCAGATCAACCTCTGGAGAACCCGGAGGAACAAAGAAATAGAGGAAGTCTCTTTCGCTGCCGGGGAAAAACAATCCGGGCTCGGCTTTCACCGTAAGAGGGTTGAGCGAATAGCCTGGAAAGAGCGTCCTCGCGTTTTCGACACACCTCGTATCAGATGCCAGGCAGATTACGGCAATGCCGTCCCGGACAATATCCTCTTTGTTGATCCAGGGACTCCATGCGTGGCTGAGATGCTGAAGCACAGAGGGATGATCGGTGGAATTAAATGCGATACTGTTTGGGGCGCCATGTCCTCCACCCACAATTCGAAGGGGTACCTGGTAGGCACCCCGCCACATTGCGGTCATCTTACGACCGAGCTCCTTGCCTGGAAAGTGGTACATATCATGACCCGAGGTCACCAGCCCACTGAAAAGCAGCATGGGGGGCAGAAGGAGAAGCCATACGAAGGCCGCGCGGATCAGGTGTTTTCGCGAGGGCGAGCCTTTTGCGAGCGGCCAGTATAGGAGCAGAACGATGCCTGCAAGATTCAGTGTCGGGCCGCCCCATCGGCTGGAAGCGCCGATTCCAACGAGAAAGCCCACTACTGCGGTGCCGATGAGTGGAAAAAGAAACATCCAGTATATAAAGGAGGGAAGACCCTGATCCGGAGGCGTACTGCCCGTTTCCTGCGGTTGTGTTTTATGTCGGTTGTGAAAGAGCACGAAAAAGAACACCAACAGCAGCGGCACTAGGTAGAGAAGTTGTGCGATCAGAAAGCGAATAGCCTTAATGCGCGATGAGAAGTCCGACGCAACATAGTCACCAATGTGAGTTACTGTTCCGATCTGGTGATTGTCCACATACCAAAGGTGCCATCCCATCACGACCAGGAAAACCACCACTGATAGGTAGGGACCGACGGTTTTTAGGGTTTCGCGACCTTTTGGAAAGAGCAGCAGATAGAGTGCGATCCCGGGAAGCATCGCTGCCGAGTAGTACTTGGTCAGCATCGCGACACCCGAGATCAGGCCAAGGGCAATCCAGTAACGATACTGCCCACGCTGAATGGAAAAATAGCCAAGCAGTATCGTTAGCGCCCAGATCGGGATTAGCATCGAGCTGTGGTTAAGGCGCATGCTGAAAAAACTGAAATAGGGCACAAATTCCAGTAGGCACACTGCCGCGAGCGCGCTCATGGGTGGAAGCACTTCCCGTGCAAGTCGCCAGATGCAGTAGAAGGCAAGCAGGAAATTAAGCTGTGTCAGTAGGTTGTAAGTCCAGTTGTTGATCCCAGCAACTTTCAGAAATCCCGCAATCATCCATGGTAGAACGGGGGGATGCAGGTGGTACGAGCCCATCCACTCCTGCCCCCACGCGAAGTGCATCATGCTGTCGGTATCCATCTCGTGACGGCCAATGCTCGGCAGGAGAGTCCATAAGAGGACGTGTGTCAGGCCAAAGAGCCAGAAAATCCGGCCGCAACTGGTGGAATTCAGGGTCATCAAGAGCATCCGGCGCAGTGGGGCGGGGGATAGTAGCCTCGATATCCACGAAACCCAAGTGCTCCGCGGCGAAATTACGCATGAGACGGTCGGGGCCTTGGACAGGGCCGAATTTCCCCAAATTACGCCAATCTGGCGGGGTAGGGGCTATCGCCGGCGCCGGGATTCAGTTAGAATCGCGCCCCCGCGTGCAGTGGCGGGTTTTCGCCGGTGCGCAGATGGCTAGGGGATCGGGCCCGCCATCCGGACATCTAATTTTAATTGACCAGATTCCGAGACTTCGCGAGAATTTATTGTTGCGCTTTTCGGAGGGGTTCCCGAGCGGTCAAAGGGGGCAGACTGTAAATCTGTTGGCTCAGCCTTCGGAGGTTCGAATCCTCCCCCCTCCACCAGTTGACTGGTGGATGCGACAGGCGAGTTTTAACTAGCAGTTCAGCAAAACCATGATGACACGTAATCAATTCGGGAACGAATAC
>JABJIU010000198.1 GCA_018661145.1 Pseudomonadota bacterium
AGCGACACCAGCAGCGCGCCAAAGGCCAAGATCAAAGGAACCAGGCGGCGGGCGAGAGGAATTGGCAGGTTTATGATGAAAGTCATGGGAGCAGGCTCAGAAAGTCATTATAAAACGCCAAGCCCATCAAGAGCACAATAAATGCGATCCCGAACTGTTGGCCCCATTGGAGAACGCGATCGGGCAGTGGACGGCCCAGCACGCCTTCAGCAGCGAAATACACCAGATGCCCCCCATCCAAAACCGGAATCGGGAGCAGGTTGATTATGCCGAGACTAACACTTAGCACGGCAAGGAAGGCTAAAAACTGGATCAGCCCAAGGCTTGCCGACTGCCCCGCAAATCGGGCAATTGAAATAGGGCCGCTCAAATGCTCACGCGAGGCATTACCCGTCAGCATTTTCCCGAAAAGGCTCACGGTCAGGGCCGACATCAACCAGGTCGTTTCGACTGCCCTTATCCCCGCCTCCCCAGGCCCATAGCGCATCCGGACAACATAATCGCCAAAGTCGGTATTTCCAGGGCCATAAATCCCAATTCTTCTGACCTGTTTTCCGTTGATCATCTGGAATTCTGCGAGGACGCGAACCTCAAGTGTCGTGCCTTTCCGATCTATCTTCAGCTCCAAATTTCGGTCCTCTCCTGTCGCAATCTTTTCGACAAGCTCAAACCAGTGCTGAACTGACTGCCCATCGACCGCTAGAACGCGGTCGCCGACCATGATTCCTGCCCTTTCCGACGGTCCTTCCGGTACCAGACCCGAAACCATGGCATCAGGTGTGGGTACATCAGGTGCAACACCAATAACGCCTGAGAGCACAGCGGGATTGAAATACCCCTCCTCCGACACTACGGGGTCCACCGTCAAGCGTTGCGTACCAAGGCCCTCTCTTTGGACCAAAAAGGAGATTTCGCTCTCCGCGGCAACCTGCCCAAGAAGGTAAAGACGATGTTCGGACCAACCCCTCACCGGGCGCCCGTCAATGGAAAGAATCGTATCCCCTCGCTGGAACCCCGCCTGGTCGGCAGGGCTACCTTGAGTAACCGAACCCACCACCGGCTTGAGATCTTCGTTGCCGATAAGCCCAATACTCCAGTAGAGAAGTATTGCCAACAACAGATTTGCCGCCGGGCCTGCCAAAACAATCAATGAACGGGTAGATAGCGGCTTGCGATTAAAAGCCTTATCACGATCCTGTGGATCAACGTTGCCCTCACGTTCATCGAGCATTCGCACGTAGCCCCCTAGCGGAATCATTCCGACGGCGTATTCAGTTCCCACGGGAGTTTTCTTCCAGGACCAGATTGTTTTGCCGAACCCAATCGAAAACTTTAGAACCCGAACGCCGAGCCAGCGTGCAACGATAAAGTGCCCGAATTCATGAAAGCTAACCAGAATTGCTACGGCAATCAGAAAAAAAAGAAGATTGTTTAATAGATCCATTTTGAGCGGGTCCTAAAGTTGTCAAATCCCTATCCGATGAGCATCTTCGCGAGGATGTTGCAGGCGATTGCGCGGGCTTCTTTATCGACTTCCAGCACCTGGCCGAGTTCGGTTACTGGAGCGTTATCATGTCTACTTAAAACGGCCTCAATCAGGGACGGGATATCTGAGAACCGGATCCTTTCGCCGAGAAACGCTTCCACAGCGACCTCATTTGCGGCGTTCAGAACAACCGGTGCGCTTCTCCCCTGACTAATCACGGCTCTGGCAAGCTCAAGACAGGGAAATCGTTCTGTGTCTGGTGCCTCAAACTCGAATCGTCCTAGTGCCACGAGATCCAGAGCCGCAACCCCAGAAGGGATTCGATCTGGGTAGGAAAGGCCATGAGTGATAGGGACACGCATATCCGGATTTGCCATTTGGCCGATAAGAGAGCCGTCCTCAAAATACACGACCGAGTGCAGCGCACTTTGGGGATGAATCACAACCTCGACCTGACTTTCGTCCAACCCAAAAAGCGTGCAAGCCTCAATCAACTCCAGCCCTTTATTCATGAGCGTTGCCGAATCCACTGAAATTTTGGGGCCCATGCTCCATGTCGGATGTTGAAGCGCGGCATGTGGGCTGACGTTATTCAGATCCGCAGCAGCGGTCCTTAGAAATGGACCTCCCGAGGCGGTCAACGTGATCCGGGAGACCGTTGGATGGCTGGGGCCTCCTTTTAGGCCTCGCCCGGCAATCACCTCCCGCTGAAGCCCATCCGGCAGGCATTGGAAAATCGCATTGTGTTCGCTGTCGACGGGAAAGAGAGTGGCATTAGATTCCCTAGCTGCCTGGCGGAGAAGGTCGCCACACATAACCAGGGGTTCTTTGTTCGCGATCAGGACTCGTTTTCCCGATTTCACTGCTGAAAAAATCGATTCAAGTCCAGCTGCTCCAGAAATTCCCGCAACAACTGTGACTACGTCCGGATGCGATGCAATCGAATTCAATCCGCCTGCCCCGCTGCAGTACGCCGCTCCGGCGCACCCACCGTTCGCTTCGGAAGGAAACCCGGCCAACACCTCCGGTGCGGCAGCTACCACGGATGGTGAAAATTCACTAACCAGCGATGCCAGCGCATCTGCTTGGCGCCAGGCACTTAAGCCCACAACCTTGAAGCGGTCGGGATGCATTCGAATCACGTCGAGGGCGCTGGCGCCAATGGAACCGGTCGCGCCCAGAACCGAAACACCAATGGGGTTACTCATGACAGATCCGTTAACCCCAATCAGAAGAGAAGGCTCAGGCCCGCAAAGAGCGGCACTGCGCCCAGCATGCTATCGATGCGGTCGAGAATTCCTCCGTGACCGGGCAATAAACTGCCACTATTCTTTTTGCCACTGCTGCGCTTCAAGATGCTCTCAAAAAGATCGGCGAGAATACCTCCGACAGCGGCGACTCCCAGAGTTATCCAAAGCAGCCAGAGGTGATCAACTGGTAGCGATAGAAAATAGGCACCGCCCCACCCCGCCAACACAGAGAGTATGAGACCGCTCCAGACGCCGGCCCACGTCTTTCCCGGGCTGATCTCAGGTGCGAACAAGGATTTCCCGAAGCGCCGGCCCCCGAAATAAGCCCCGATATCACTAACCCAGACAATCAAGAGCACGGTCAGCAAGAACGCCGTTCCGTAAACAGGTCGTCCGTGGAGGTATGGGACAAGCCCGAGCGCTGGCGCAAGTATGAGCACGCCCAGCCAGAGGTGAGGCGACATTCGCCCTGGCTGCTTCAGGATAACCAGTTTACCCACCCAACCCAGAAGAATCATCCAGAACAGCGCTACCGAGGCGACTCCAAGAAAGCTGGATTCAAAAACCTTCCAGAACAGCAAGACGCCGGCTGCCAGAATTGATCCGTAGATCCAGCGCCGGGCGCCACTTGGCTGCCGCTGCGTCAAGCCTACCCACTCCACCCCTCCAGCAAACCCGATCAGGGCGGAAAAGCCGGCGATGGCTACCGTGGGAAGGAAAAAAATCCCCGAGAGCGCCGCTGCCGCTAGAACACTGCCTGTAACTACGCGCTGACGCAACATCAATGCGCACTGGACCCAGCGACGACTTGTTCTCCAGTTCGCCCGAACCGTCGTTGCCGTCGCTGATAGGTAGAGATCGCCTGTTCGAAGACCGTCTTGTCAAAATCTGGCCAAAGGGTATCTGTGAAGACGAGTTCCGTGTAGGCGAGTTGCCAAAGCAAAAAGTTACTGAGCCGAACTTCCCCGCCGGTCCGAAGCAGAAGATCTGGATCGGGCAATC
>JABJIU010000096.1 GCA_018661145.1 Pseudomonadota bacterium
CATGCAGCCGGCGGGGTGCACGCGCTGAATGCGGATCCGAATATGGCTGCCCTACAGGCCTATACGATCGATCTATTGTCCGAGATCCAGACCGAATCCGGCCAGGATATTGGCCTCAGTATGACAGGAGGCATCACGGTCGCCTCGGCGCCGGCACGCTGGGAATGGCTGCAGTCGGCCTATCGAATCTTTCAGACAATCGGTATCGAAGACTGCTACCTGATGACGCCCCAGGATATCAAGGACAAATGTCCCATCATGGACATCAGCGGCGTCCTCGGCGGACTCTGGTGCGACCGGGAGGGCTATGTCGACACCACAGGAACCGTGCATGCTTATGCCGGGGCTGCAAAAAAACGTGGCGCCACCGTGATCGAACACACCAAGGTGGAGGAACTTCGCCAGCGCAGTGACGGTAGTTGGGATGTCATTACCGACAAGGGAGAGTTTCACGCTGAACACGTCGTCAACGCGGGTGGGCTGTGGGCCAAGCAGGTCGGTCGTATGGTCGGTCTGGACCTGCCATTGTCACCGCTCGAGCATCATTATTTGCTGACCGACACGATTCCTGAGGTCGCTGCGCTCGATTCTGAACTACCGATGACCGTCGACCTCGAGGGATTCACCTATATGCGCCAGTACCAGAAGGGCATTCTGGTCGGTATCTACGAGATCAACCACAAGCACTGGAATATGGACGGCGCACCGTGGGATTACGGAATAGAGCTGATTCAGGAGGATATCGACCGGATCTCGGATGAACTGGAGATGGCATTCTCACGGTATCCCGTGCTGACCGAGGTCGGAATCAAGGATTGGGTGAACGGCGCATTCACTTTTTCCCCGGACGGCAATCCTCTGGTCGGGCCCGTCAGTGCCGTACCGAATTACTGGCTCGCCTGTGGCGTCATGGCGGGATTTCTGCAGGGTGGCGGCGTTGGCAAAACCCTTGCCGAGTGGATGATCCACGGCGAAACCGAGGCAGATGCCTGGCCAATGGATATTGCCCGCTACGGAGACTTCACTTCTAACCGAGAGTACATTCGCCAGACCACCGGTCAGTTCTACTCCCGCCGGTTTGTGATGACCTATCCCAACGAGCAACTTCCTGCAGGGCGCCCCTTTCGAAAATCACCGGCCTGGTCCACCATGGACGCCGCGGGTGCGCAGTGGGGATGCAGTTGGGGTCTTGAAGTGCCGCTGATGTTTGCCGAGCCAGGCTTTGCTGAAACCCCCACCCTGCGACGCTCAAACGCCTTCGAACTCGTGGCGCAGGAGTGCGCCGCCGTCCGCGAGGAGGTTGGCCTGCTGGATATCAGCGGCTTCTCACGATTCGAAGTGACCGGACCGAATGCCGAGGCCTGGCTGGGCCGTGTCATGGCCGGACGCCTACCGGCACCGGGCCGAGCGAGGCTTGCGCCCATGCTGGCCCCGAGCGGCCGTCTCAAGGGTGATCTTACGGTATTTAACTGGGGTGATGGCCGCTGGTGGATCATGGGCTCTTACTATCTTCGCAACTGGCATATGCGCTGGTTTGATGATCACCGCGGCGAAGGTGTCGAGGTGCGTGACATTGCTGACGCGATGGTCGGTTTTGGACTCGCGGGACCCAAATCCCGGGAGGTGCTCTCAGCCCTGGCCCATCAGGATGTTGATACCGCTCTGCCCTTCATGGGATGCGCAACGATGGACGTCGGCCTTATCCGTGCGCGGGTTGCCCGCATTTCGGTCTGTGGCGAACTGGGCTATGAGATCAACTGCAGCGCTGCTGAACACATCACCTTAAGAGAGATCCTGCTCCAAGCTGGCGCCGAACAAAACATCAGGGAGTTTGGATTTTATGCAATGAACGCGTTGCGTCTGGAAAAGAGTTTCGGCGTCTGGAGTGCCGAGTTCACCCAGGATCGCACTCCCGGCATGACCGGCATGGACCGCTGGATCGACTGGTCGCGTGATAACTTCATCGGTCACGAAGCGGCATCCAAGGAACGATCTGGCGGAGATGTTCCGCAACAGCTGGTCACCCTTGAAATCGATGCCGACGACGCGGATGCGTCCGGATATGAGCCAATCTGGCAGAACGACAAACGGGTCGGTTTTGTCACCTCGGGCGGTTACGGGCATTACACTGCCAAGAGCCTTGCGATGGGTCTGCTTGATACGGGAGTTAATGAAGAAGATGGCCCCTTGATGGTCGATGTCGTCGGCAAACGCCGCACCGCCCGTACGCTGACTGAAGCCGCCTGGGACCCAAAAGGTGTCCGGATACGCCTATAGTCCGGCTCTGTCCCAGTAACCCATCTCACTCAGTGTAAGCCCGCAATGACCCGAAATCGCAGAAGACCCCACCGCAGCGAATCGCGGCCGTCGATTCAACCGGGCGAGGCGTGGCGGCGTATCAAGAATCCGTACCCGCCCATCGCGCAGTTCAACGAGGATGAACTTGAGGCTATCCATCTGACCTCACTCAACCTGCTGCGTGACAAGGGCATCAAGGTACTGAGTGCCGAAGCCCGCGAACACTACCGGCAGGCCGGAGCCAACGTAAGCGAAGACACACTGATGGTGCAATTCGACCCCGACATGCTGCTTCAGACTGTCGAACAGGCGCCAGCGAGCTTCACCATGCACGGGCGCTCGGCGAACCGGTGGATCGAAGTGGGCGACAATAATCTGATCTTTGCGACCGTAGGCGGCCCACCACATTATTCCGATCTCGAAGGTGGCCGTCGGGCCGGTACGCACGACACGTTTCGTGATCTTCTGCGCATGGCGCAAAACTACGACGTCATTCACCTCACTACCCCGATGGTTGAGCCTCAGGACCTGCCGATACCTGTTCGTCATCTGCATATGACACGGTCGGTGGTCACCCTGACAGACAAGCCTACATTTATTTATTCCCGTGGTCGCGAGGCCGTTGCAGACTCTCTTGAGATCCTTCGGATCGCTTACGGCATTGACCGGCAGACCTTTGAGGAGCGGGTGCACTGCTATACGGTGGTAAATGCTAACTCCCCACTGCAACTCGACGAACTGATGTGTGCGGGCATTATTGACTTCGCCAAAGCCCGTCAGGCCATGATCCTGACACCTTTTACTCTGGCGGGTGCGATGGCGCCGGTAACACTTCCAGGCGCTCTGGCACAGCAAAATGCCGAAGCCCTAGCCGGCATTGCTCTGGCACAAATCGTCCGACCTGGTGCGCCGGTGGTCTACGGCGGGTTTACCAGCAACGTCGACATGAAAACCGGCGCGCCGGCGTTTGGCACCCCTGAGTATGTCAAGGCAGCCTTTGCCTCGGGTCAGCTTGCCCGACGATACCGCCTGCCTTACCGGACCTCGAACGTAAACGCCTCCAACGCCCCGGACGCGCAGTCGGCCTACGAGTCCCAGATGTCCTGCTGGGGAGCGATCATGGGCGGGTGCAATATTCTCCTGCACGGGGCAGGTTGGCTTGAAGGCGGCCTGACGGCTTCTTTGGAAAAGTTTGTAATCGACGTTGAGATGCTGCAAATGTTCGCAAGCCTCATGCAGCCCGTCGTCTGTAACGAAGACACACTGGCCGCATCGGCTTTCGATGAAATTGAACCCGGTGGACACTTCTTCGGTACCCAGCATACTCTCGCCCGATACGAGACGGCGTTCTATGCGCCGCTCCTGTCCGACTGGTCAAACTTCGAGACTTGGACGGAAAACGGCGCGCTCGATACTACCCAACGCGCCAACCGGATTGCGAGAAAAGCCCTTGCCGACTTTACGCCGCCACCGCTTGATCAGGCACGGCTCGAAGAAATCGACGCCTTTATCGAACAACGTGTCAGGGCCGGAGGCGCCTCTCTGAGCGCCTGACCTGGGCGAGACTTTCAAGCGACTTCATCCTATATTTGCGCTATTGGCCTTTTTGCAAAAAGCAGTAGCGAATGTCTATCAGCGCAAAACTCGATGTCCTGCCCAGAACTCCTCTCGCGCATACACCGACGCCGATTGAGAAACTGAATAACCTCAGTGCTGTGCTCGGCGGTGGGGCGCTGTACGTCAAACGCGACGACTGTACGGGTCTCGCCATGGGCGGTAACAAAGCCCGGCAACTCGAGTACTACTTCGGCGAAGCGCTTCAACAAAATGCCGACACAGTGCTGATAACGGGAGCGGTGCAATCGAATTTCGTCCGGATGGCTGCAGCCGCCGCCGCAAAACTCGATCTCGATTGTCACATTCAGCTTGAAGAGCGCGTTGGAGATGCCGGAGCCGACTACCGTCAATCCGGCAACGTGCTATTGGACCGCATTTTGGGCGCAACGATACACACTTATCCCAAAGGAGAAGACGAGGACGGAGCAGACGCCAATCTCAAGATGATTGCAGACGAACTGCGCTCGACCGGCAGACAGCCTTATATCATCCCTTTGGCCCCCGGTCACCCGCCGCTTGGTGCGTTAGGGTATGTGCGGGCCGCCGAAGAAATTCTGGATCAGTTAGGTGATCTGGAGGATGAAATCGACCATATCTTCGTCGCCTCAGGAAGCGGCAGCACGCATGCGGGGCTCCTTTTCGGATTACGGTCGCTCAACTGGCTCAAACCCGTAATTGGCGTCTGTGTAAGAAGAAACCGCACCTTGCAGCACGATCGGATCAGCAACCGCTGTCGGGAGGTTGCCGAACTGCTGGATATGGATAACCCCGTAACATCCGAAGACATCAGGATAACGGATGAGACCTTTGCACCCGGTTACGGCAAGCTAAACGATCAGACGCTTGAAGCGATTGATCTTTGTGCGCGACGCGAGGGCTTGCTGTTGGACCCGGTTTACACAGGAAAGTCGATGGCCGCCTGTCTAAAACATGTCCGCAACATAGAAAAGAGCCAGTCGACCCTTTTTATCCATACGGGCGGCACACCAGGACTGTTTGGATACAGCGCGGAATTGAACCTAGCCGGCTAGAAGGGTCTCATCAAGCAGGCGAACGCCTGCTTCAGAAGATATCGCAACTCGAGATATTGCCTCAGGAGACGGCGGCCAACACCTGTCCGACCGTCGATCCGAACTCGGAAGGCCGCTCAACCACAGTGACCCCGCACGCCCGCAGAATGTCTACCTTTTCCTTGGCCGACTCCCCCGCTGCCGAGACAATAGCGCCCGCATGGCCCATGGTCCGGCCCTTGGGCGCAGTGAGACCAGCAATGTAGCCCACCACCGGCTTTGTCATGTGGTCACGGGTGAACTCGGCCGCTGCTGCTTCCTGGGGTCCACCGATCTCACCGATCATCACCACCACTCGTGTTTGCGAATCCTTCTCAAAAGCGGCCAGGTGATCCTTGAACGAACTGCCGTTAATGGGGTCACCGCCAATGCCGACGCTGGTTGATACGCCGATACCTTCCGCCTTGAGTTGGGATGCCGCCTCGTAGCCCAAAGTCCCTGACCGGCCAATAATGCCGACCTCACCTTCTTTGTAGATATGTCCCGGCATGATACCGAGCAGCGCCTTGCCGGGGCTGATCACACCGGCGCAGTTGGGACCGATAAGCTGCATGCGCTTATCGGCTTTGTAGCGGCGCATGTAGCGCTTGACCCGCATCATGTCCTGCGCCGGAATCCCGTCGGTAATGCATACGCAGGTGCGCAGACCTCCATCGGCAGCCTCCATGATGGCGTCAGCCGCGAACGGTGGGGGAACAAACACAATGCTGGCCTCGGCACCGGTTGCCGTTACCGCAGCCTTGACGGTGTCGAAGACAGGCAGTCCCTGATGGGTGGTACCACCCCGACCCGGAGTAACGCCACCCACGATGTTGGTCCCGTACTCGATCATCTCCTCGCTGTGAAATGATCCAATCCGGCCCGTAAAGCCCTGAACCAGAATAGGGGTCTTGTTGTCGATCACGATGCTCATACTGTCGCCTCGTCACTCACTGCGGCGACCGACTTCTCGGCTGCCTCGGCCAGGGTGTCAGCGGTAATTAGGGGTATGGAACTCTCTTCGAGGATGCGTCGACCCTCTTCGACCTTGGTACCCGAGAGGCGCACAACAACCGGCACCTGGATATTGAGATCCTGCATCGCCTTCACCACGCCTTGGGCAACCCAGTCACAGCGGTTAATACCGGCAAAGATGTTGACCAGCACCCCTTTGACATTTTCATCGGAGAGCACCAGGTTGAATGCCTTGGCGACCCGTTCGGGAGAGGCGCCCCCTCCGATGTCGAGAAAGTTTGCGGGTTCACCCCCCGAGTGTTTGATCATATCCATGGTGGCCATCGCGAGGCCCGCGCCGTTAATAATGCAACCAATACTTCCCTCAAGTCCGACGTAACTCAGACCCCGGTCAGTGGCTCTCATCTCGCGGGGATCCTCCTGGGATTTGTCCCGCAACTCGGAGATTTGCTGATGCTTGAAGAGAGCGTTGTCGTCGAAGGTCATTTTGGCGTCCAGCGCTAGAATTCGGCCATCGGCAGTCACCACCAGTGGATTGATTTCGACCATGGTGGCGTCGAGATCCCGGAAAGATCGGTAACAAGCCCTCAGGGTATTTGCCGCCTCGGTCACGATAGAAGCGTCCAGTCCAAGAGCGAAGGCGACTTCCCGGGCTTGAAAGCCCTGGAGGCCAACAGCCGGCTCGATCACTACCCGGATCAGTGAATCTGGATCATCCTCGGCAATTTGTTCGATCTCCATCCCGCCAGCGGCCGACGCCACCAGCATGACCCGTTCGGTCCCCCGATCGAGCACGAAACCCAGGTAAATCTCCCGGTCGATTTCGGCCACTGACTCGATGTACAGGCGATACACACCGCGACCCCGCGACCCAGTCTGCTGGGTCACCAACCGACTACCGAGCATCTCGTCCGCAGCACTCCAGACCTCATGCTCACTGTGGCACACTCGGATACCGCCGGCCTTGCCCCGCCCGCCCGTATGCACCTGGGCCTTGACCACCCACTGATCTCCGCCGATCTCGGTGGCCCGATACTGCGCCTGCTCCGGGCTGTAGGCGAGACCGCCAAGTGGGATTGGCACCCCGAAGTCAGACAACAGCGCCTTGGCCTGATACTCGTGAATGTCCATCGTTCCCCTCTCTTCTGTGTTTGGTTACCCGGTGTATCGCTTGTGCGTGGATCTGAGCTCGTCGTTGGGCGCGAACTCAGGCTCGTGACTTAGCCTGAATCGCGTCATCCATAACCACCACGTTCTCGGCCATACGGGCCGACGCGGCATCAATCATTCGGCCATCCAATTGCGCGGCGCCCCGACCCTCGGCGGCCGCCTCCTCAAGAGCGAGGAGAATGCGCTTGGCCCTGTCGACTTCGGTGGCGGGGGGCGAAAAAACGTCGTTGGCGAGGTCAAGCTGGGATGGATGGATAGCCCACTTGCCGTCATAACCGAGCGCGGCCGCACGGCGCGCTGCCAGTTGGAAGCCCTCCGGGTCATTGAAATCGCCAAAGGGACCATCTACCGGACGAAGCCCATAAGCCCGACAAGCGACAAGCATCCGGGAGAGACCGTTGTGCCATTGATCACCGGGATAGTCAGCGTTAAGACCGCCTATGTTGGTGGTACGGGCCCGACAACTCGCGGCGTAGTCCGCTACGCCAAAGTGCATGGCCTCCAGTCGTTCACTCGAGGTAGCGATAGCCTCGACATTCGCCATACCGAGCGTGGTCTCAATTAGCGCTTCGAGGCCGATGCGTCGACTGAGGCCGACCGCGGTCTCAATCTGGGAGACCATAGCGTCGACCATGTAGACATCACCGGGAACGCCCACCTTGGGAATAAGAATCGTGTCCAGAAACTCGCCGGCCTGCTCGACGATCTCGACAACGTCGCGGTACATGTAGTGAGTATCGAGGCCATTGATTCGGATCGAAATGGTTTTGCCCAACCCCCGCCAGTCAATATCCTTCAGGGCCTGAATGATGTTGGCTCGGGCGGCAAGTTTGTCGTCAGGCGCGACCGCGTCCTCAAGGTCCAGGAATACGTAATCAGCATTGCTGGCCGCGGCCTTCTCGAACATTCCGGGATTCGAGCCGGGAACTGCCAATTCACTACGTTGCAGGCGCTGAGTGCGCTCAGGAGTACGGGTATGGCTCATGATTTTCCGATTAGTTAGATGTGGAACCAGAGGATTGCAACCACTGTCGGGCGGCCGACGCCGGCGCCGACACGAAGAGAACAAGGGTCTGCCTTGGGCCCGGTTTTGAAATCCTCAAGTGTTCGTTTTTGCGGCGGGAAGGATACGGCGAGTTCGCTCCCTTAATGAGTGCGATTATTGATTAGCGGTATCAAGAAAGACTTATGCCATTTAGGCCAGGTCGGCCCATCTGGGCCTAGATAAAAGAGGAAAAAGCGAGAAAACCGGTGCTTGTTCCCGTGTCAAACCAATTCTAGGGAGGGGTAATTTCTGCTTGTATCACTCCCACAATAGCCGTACTGTCGCGCCCATGACGAACACCTCTTCTCCCGAGAACGCTGCCCCGACGCGAGCCGAGATCGCTGACGCAGCACTGCGCGCCGACATCCGGCGGCTGGGTCACCAGTTGGGTGATACCCTTATCCGCCAGCACGGCAAGGACCTCCTCGACACCGTCGAAGAGGTGCGACATCTTGCCCAGAGACTCCGCCAGACAGGTACCCCGGCCGGGATCACTGCCGAACTCACTGATCTGCTGGCCGGTCTCGACGGTGACCGAGCCATTCACCTGGTCCGGGCCTTCACCGTCTACTTCCATCTAGCCAACATTGCCGAGCAAGAGCACCGTATCGAGGACCTCAATGTTGGCGGTACCCGGGCGGGTAGTCACTTCGGAGAAACAGTCCGAAGCCTTCTCGATTCTGGTGTTACCGCGGCTGAGATTGGCGACCTTGTCAACCGGGCGGACTTCAGACCGGTATTCACTGCCCATCCCACGGAAGCATCGCGGCGGTCCATTCTCAAAAAGCTCGCGACCATCGCCGACCTGCTTGAGGAACGGGGAGATACGCGCTGCACCCAGATAGGACGTGACCGCATCGACCGCCGTATTGATGAGATGATTGAGGCCATCTGGCAGACAGATGAGATCCGCCACGAAAGGCCTGACCCCTTTGATGAGGCAAAATTCGTCCTCTACTATCTTTCCCAGACAGTCAGCGACGCACTGCCTGATCTTTTTGACACGATCGCTGCGACCCTTGGCGACATCGGCCAGCAACTGCGGCCCGAGCACGTACCGGTTCGGTTTGGCTCATGGGTAGGCGGCGATCGGGACGGCAACCCCAACGTCCTGCCTGATACGACCGTCGCCGTCCTCGACCTGCAGCGCGACCGTGCCATCGAACTGCTCATCGCCGAGATCAACCAACTCTCTGACGACGTCTCGATGAGCGGGCGCCTCTATGAGATCTCTGAAGAGATGGCAACTGCCGTTTCGACCGACCAGACGAACCACCCAGACGTCCTGACGCCGACCCGACTGCTCGAACCTTATCGACTGCGCTGCGCCGTTATCGGCAAGCGTCTGGCGGCGACCCGCCAGCGGGCCGCCGACGCTTACGGTTCTCCTGATGAGTTAGCGGCCGAACTGGCAATCATGGACCATTCGTTGCGTACCCACGATGGCGCCCTGATTGCCGACGGGCGACTCGCCCGGGTCCGACGCATCGTCAGTGCCATTGGCTTTCACTTCGCCAGCCTCGACATTCGCGAGCATTCCGATCGCCATCACGAAGCACTGGCCGAGTTGTTCGAACCCCTCGGCGTGGCATACGGCGACATGGCCAGAGAAGAGCGGACGGATCGGCTTATCGAGGAACTGGACAGCCGCCGGCCATTGGCGCCTCCCCACGGACACGACGAACATGACAGCCTCACCCTGTTTCGTACGCTGCGGTCGATCATGGACCAGGATGGGGATGAGATCATCGGCGCCTACATCGTGTCCATGACCCGAAGCGTCGACGATATCCTTGCGCCTGTACTGCTTGCGCGAGAGGTTGGCCTTGTGGACCTAGGATCCGGCGTCGCCCGACTGGACTTTGTTCCCCTGTTCGAGACCATTGAAGACCTGCGGGCTATTGGGCCAACCCTCCGAATCCTGTTTAACGACCGCTCGTACCGCCAACTACTGGCCCTGCGCGGCGATCAGCAGGAGGTCATGGTCGGTTACTCCGACTCCAACAAGGACGGTGGTATCACCACTTCTCAGTGGGAGATCCACAAGTCCCTGCGTATCATCCAGGAGGTAGCCGAGGAAACCGGTATCCGGATCCGGGTATTTCACGGCCGTGGTGGGACCATTGGTCGTGGGGGTGGACCTACCCACGCCTCGATTCTCAGCCAGCCCCCGGGAGTCGTCGATGGTGAAATCAAACTTACTGAACAAGGCGAGGTCATCGCCGACAAATACGGCCTGCCCGCGATCGCTCGGCGAAACCTGAACCTCGCTGTCAGTGCTCTCCTGGAAAGCTCGCTTGCACACAAGGCTCCCCGGCACGACAAAGACTCCATCTCAGCCTGGTACGAGATCATGGAGCAGGCCTCCGACGCCGCCTTCACCGCCTACCGAGGGTTCGTCGAACACCCAGGGCTAGCCGAATACTTCACAGCTTCGACTCCGGTTGAAGAACTTGGGTCCATGAACATCGGCTCCCGGCCCGCCCGCCGTGCCGCCGCCCAAGCGGGTATCGCCGACCTTCGCGCCATCCCGTGGGTATTCGGCTGGACTCAGTCACGCCAGATCATACCTGGATGGTTCGGTGCCGGTAGCGGCCTGCGCGCCGTTACCGAAGCCGGACACGAAAACGACCTGCGTCAGATGTACGCAGAATGGCACTACTTCTCAACATTCGTTTCGAACGTTGAAATGACTTTGGCCAAGACCGACCTTGCCATCGCGCGCCATTACGTCGAACGTCTGGTCGACCCCGCGCTGCATCCCCTTTTCGACCAGGTCGTCGAGGAGCATGCGCTTACCACCGAAATGATTACCTCGATCACTGGCACCGCGTTACTGTCCGACAAGCCCATGCTGCGACGAACTCTCGAGGTGCGGGATGCCTATCTCGATCCGATCAGCGTGCTGCAGGTCGAACTCCTCACCCGCAGCCGCCGAGACGGAACGCGTGACCGTAACGACCAGATGCAAAGGGCATTGCTGCTTTCGATTAACGGAATTGCTGCGGGCCTTCGCAATACCGGCTGAGTGCTTGCCAATGCAGCAAAAAAGATCGTAAGGTTTGCTGTCGATGAGTGTCTTAAACCGTCATGGCCGGGTCATTATGCATGCCGACATGGATGCCTTTTATGCATCCGTTGAGCAGCGTGACCACCCTGAGTTGAGAGGTCGACCCCTTGCGGTCGGTGGCAGTGGCCCACGTGGCGTCGTAGCAGCGGCAAGTTATGAGGCAAGGCAGTTTGGCGTGCGCTCAGCTATGCCTTCGGTCGAGGCGCGTCGCCGATGTCCAGACCTCACTTTTGTCCGCGGCAACATGGCGCTCTATAAAAAAGAGTCGGCTCGGCTCTTCGAGATCTTCCGACACTTTTCTCCCGTCGTGGAACGCGTCTCGTTGGATGAAGCCTTTCTCGATCTGACCGGCAGCGATCGGTTGATGGGTCCTGCGCAGAAGGTGGGGCAGCAGTTGCGCAGCCAGGTCCGTGAAGTGCTTGCGCTACCGGTCTCTGTCGGGATTGCACCGGTGAAGATGGTCGCCAAGATTGCCAGTGCAGGTGCAAAGCCTGATGGCCTGCTTGAGGTCAAAAAGGGTGAAGTCGAGAAATTTCTTACGGCCTTGCCGATAGGCCGGATCTGGGGGATAGGCCCGGTCGCCCAGGAACGTCTGGAAGCGCTGGGCTTTAAACAGATAGGGGATGTTGCCAACGCCGATGATGAAACCCTGCGCCATGCGCTCGGTGACTGGGGTGTCGAGATTGCAAAACTGGCGCGCGGGGAGGATATGCGCGAGGTGGAACCCTACCGCGAAGCGGTTTCGTACAGTGAGGAACACACGTTCAGCAAAGACATTTCAGATTACCAGCAACTCGAACCGCTAATCCGAGAGCACGCGGAGTCTGTCGCCCGGCGGCTCAGAAACGACGGCGTTCGTGCGCATACCGTAGTCCTGAAATGGAAGTCGGCCAGGCGCACAGGTCCCGGGGTTCGGGGGTATCCCGTCTTTACCCGAAGAACGACGTTACTCCAACCCACCAATGACGGCCGTACGATTGCCGAAAGTGCCACCGACCTTCTGTACCGATCCGGACCGAAAGACGCGATTCGCCTGCTCGGGGTGGGCTGTACAGGATTGACAGACGAGTCTGCTGATCAGCTGCCGTTATTTGGTGCCGAGAAAAAGGCGAAAAGAGAAACACTCAATCAGGCGCTCGACCAGATTACCCAGCGGTTCGGAACAAAAGCCATCGGCGAACTCTCGCGCACCACCCGAGAGCAGGTTGGTCTTTCGATGCAGATTAAGCGGGGTGACGATCCCGACGAGTAAGAGGTTCAAGACCACACCAGAAAGCCACGAAGAGCGCAATCGTCCCGGTCACACGCTTCAGAGACGCGAGGCTGACCCGCTCATCGAAGGCATGAATATCCCGGGAAACGGGGCCATACACCAGACAAGGGCAATCGTCATACAGCACGAATACCCTGCCGTCGAGATACCCGGGGGTCACAAAAGACTCAAGGCTAGCCCCAAAGCTCGCGGCATGGGCCTGACCCAGCACCTGCTCAGCGTCGCTCCCTTCCTCCAGAACATAGCCGCGGGCAAAAAAACCGTTGTATTCCACTTGGGGTGGGTTATCACGCAGAAAGGTATGCTCGCTTGCGTGCGTTGAAATACATTCTTCGATCTCTCTGGCGGCTTCACGAGGATCGACACCCGGATAAATAGCCGCCCTCACATCAAAGGTGCACCACGAGGGAACCGAAGAAGCCCAATCACCGCCAGCAATCTTGCCGATATTGAAATTGATCGGATGCTCCAGTGATTCAAAATAGCGATGCTCCGAACGGGAACTGTTCCACTTGCGCTCAAGCGCCTTGAGCGGCGGAATCAGAGACACCGCGGCTTCGATCGCATTCGCGCCCTGGCCTGCTTCGCGCACATGAACCGGCCTGCCTCGCACATGAACCCGGAACCAGATCACCCCGGTATTGGCCCGCACCAGCATATTCTCTTCGGGCTCCGGGATGAGGGCAGCATCTGCCCGATAGCCCCTGACCAGCGCCGACAATGCTCCGTTACCGGTACACTCTTCTTCCGTTACAGACTGCAGATGGACGCGTGCGGCGGGCTGCCACCCCAAGGTTTCGAGCGCATCAAGGGCTGCCAGGTTAGCGCAAAGACCCGCCTTCATATCGGCGCCGCCCCGGCCATAAAGCCAGTCACCTTCGATCCAGGGTTCAAAAGGCGGGCGTGTCCACATGTCCACGGGCCCTGTCGGTACCACATCTACGTGGCCGTTGAGGATCAGGGACCGGCCTTTAGTTTCCTCAGGCGTATGCGTACCGACCACATTGACCGCATTGTCGTAGTTGACCTTGACGGGGGAGAACCCCGGGTGACTTTCAATCTGGGCAACATCGATGGACCACTGGTCCATCTCATAACCGCGAAAATCAAGTGCCTCGAAAAAACACGCCTGGGCCTGATGCTCATTACCACGGGTGGAATCCAGAGCCATCATCTGTTGGGTGAACGTCAACTGCTGCTCAAACCCCTGATCAACAGCATCCAGTATCTGCTTGGTCAACTCCGGCGCTAGATCCACCTCAGATGGGCTCATAAAATCAGGGGTCCCGCAAAATTGCATGGGTCGAGCAGGATACGCAGCCGCCCCAGTAACTGACGTAGTCGTATGCTATCTCGACGGGTTCCACACCGCGTTTGACAAGTTCATCACAGACGCGACCCAGACCGGCGGGAATGACGTAACGTTTGTCATCCAGACTGACGCCCACAGTGGCATACGCCCTCGCCTCTTGTTCGGTCAACTCGATAACATCCCAGTCGGCCAGAGGCGCCGGCAGCGGCTCTTTCAGTTCGTCCCGGTACAGCAGCAGGACTCCCTCAGCGACCAGAACCATGGTGCCCAGAAGATGCAGGATCGTGCCGTCCATCGGCATCGGATGCACCTGATAACCGAAGGGCGTTATGTAGTCGATCAGCCAGTCCGTTCCGGCACGGTTGGTCGCGATGTCGGACTCGCCAACGAAAAGATGGTTTTGGAAACAGATAATGTCCCCACCTTCAAGATACGGTCCCGGCCCATCACTGGATGGCGCAAAAGGCTGCACCGCGGGCATGATCACATGATGGGCTTCCGGATCCGCTGCCAGCAAGGGCGCGACAATTTCCCGCAAAGGAAATACCTCCTTGCGCCGATAGGCCCTGCGGATATTTACTTCCAGATAATGCTTGCCTACGGTGTAGACCGGGTCCGCCGGATACAGTAGCGAAGCGCCAGGCTGCGCCTCTGCAAGGTATTCGCGCTCCTCATCGCTATAGGATCTTGGGCGATGCACCTTGATCCCATTGGCTTCATATAACGCGGCCAAATTATCCAACTGCTCGGCAGTCTTTTCCCAACGCTCCGGCATCGCCTTAGCGATATCGAGCGGCTGATCCCCACTCGCCTTGAGCGCCGCCTGCACCTCGTCGTTATAGTGATGCAGCGTCGGATTAAACGGCGGCAGGGCAAGCCCTTGTGCACTGCCGACAATTGCGGTTCGCAGTTTGCCAAAATCGGTGTAGGCACCAAACCCTTCGCTCTGACTCATTCGCTTCCTCCTCGCGGTTGAGATTGCAGCATGGCTGCTCGTTCGAAATCGCTTTTTTCAGCGACGGTAGCGGCCCGTTGATCGGCGCTACTCTTTTAGCGCACTGCAAGCCTTATTTCAGCATCCTCCCAAAACGGTTGGGAGATATTACTGCGTGAGCGCTCAGTTGTCAGGATGGGAGGGATAGAAAAAGAGCCATAGTGTGCGAGACGGCACTATTTAAACCTCGACAGAAATCAACAGTTTTCAAGGACCCCGGAAAAGATCATGCAGCAGGGACCGGCTATCTGTACGCCTTCATCAAGCATCTTGCAGTTCATCTCACCGCCCTTTGGTGAAAGTTGCCGCGAAGTCAATTCCGCTCTCGCAAGCTTTGAGGCCCAGTAAGGCATCAGCGAGCACTGGGCAACACCCGATACCGGATCTTCCGGAACACCATTGGCCGGCGCAAAAAACCGCAGGACGTAGTCCGATTCATGTCCACGCGCAGTAACCGCTATGGTGGGAAGATCTAGCGTCTCCAGAACGTCGAATTTGGGCTCGAGCGCCGCCACCTCTTCAGGATCATCAAACACCGCAACGTAGTGGCGGCCTTTAAGGGTGCTTGCCGGTGTCCGTCCAAGGCCCTGAATCAGCGCAGCTGGCGGCTCAGAGGCAACAGGATCATCGGCAGGCAGGACAATGGCGACATTCGCCTCATCCCGATAGGCCGCCAACTGACCGCTTATCGGGGAGGTAAATTGCACCTCTGACCGATCCGGTTCCAGAACAGACAACACCACGTGGGCGGCGGCGAGCGTCGCGTGGCCAACGAGGGCAAGTTCCTTGGTCGGAGTAAACCAACGGATTGAATACTCGCCGTCGCCGCCGGCAATAAAAACACTCTCGGAAACGTTAAATTCATTTGCAAGATGCTGCAGTTGTACATCGGACAAACCGTCAGTTCCGACACAGACTACGGCCGGGTTGCCGCCGAAGGGTTCTGCACTGAACGCATCCACCCAGAAAATGTCATTTTTCATACTGAGAATTCACTCCTGAATTCCAGAAAGGGCTATTGCGGTCATCTGATGGGTTAACCCCTACGATCTGATCACCACAACCTCGCGAGGATACTCGGTCAGATACTCAAATCCCTCTGCCGTCACGACAATCGAATCGCCAATCCGGCCACCATATTGGCCATCTACAGATATGCCGCCGTCGACCGCAAATGTCATCCCTGCCTGCAAAATTGTGCGGTCTCCCGATTTGAGCTCGGGCGTCTCAAGATACGCCATCCCGATAGAACGCCCCGTTCGGTAACTCGGTGAATAACCCCTGTCCCGATACACTTCATTAGCCGCCTCGGCAACTGCTTCTGCCGCCACACCTGGTCGAACAGCACCTAATGCCGCCTGTTGTGCGTCGATAGCGGCCTGCTGGACATCTGCCGCCTGAGTGGAGACGTGGCTGATGTTAAACATGCGATCAAATCCGAGCTTGTATTGCTTAAACTGCGCCATGTTGCAAAAACAGAAATACACCGGATCCCCGGCTTGAAGTTTCTTGACGCTGGCCCTTCTATGCACCATCGAGGTATCCATGCCCGACTGCATGATCTGCAGGTTATGAATCATTGGCGACACAAACTGCTCCCAACCCTTGGCGGTAAGAAATTCGGCGGCGGCACGGGTTCCGGCATTAATTACAGCCAAAGCGGCTTCATACTCTGGAACACCCTCGGCCAGAGACTCCTGGGCTGCAGACATCATGGCAGCCGCAACCCGCCCAGCCTGTTTCATGATTTCTATCTCAAATGGTGATTTCACCGTGCGCATATTTGAAATCAGTGGAGAAGCATCTGTTATTTCAACGCTGTCTGACGCGCTCTCCAGCCAGTTACGCACCAGACCGGGTAATACCTTTTTTTCTACGCCCAGCCTTGGCGGCAAGGTGCCAAAAATCCCTGCCAGTACATTTTCCCAGCGGTTATGGCCAGAGTCCTCCCAAGTGCGAACATCCGGGATCCAGGTCATGGCTGACACCATTTCACTTTCCATCAGCGGCGTCACAACAGTGGGATCTCCATCTGCCGGGACAATCAGAAAGGTCGGGCGCCCAAATTCCACAGAAAGGTAACCCCAAAAGCCTGCGTAGTACGCAATCGTGCTCTCATCCGTTAACAGAGCGATATCGAGCCCCACGGTCTGCATGTGGCCCTGCAACTCGTGCAAGCGATCCTTTGCATGTTCAAGCATGGGGTTCTTCTCCAAACCATATTCTCTTCATTCTCAGTTTTCCTCTCGTTTCGGTTTTTAGGCAGACGCTCGATCTACCCACTTGGCATCCGGCACAACCACTACCTTGCCCACGAAATGCTTTTCCATGAAGTAAGCCTGTGCCTGATGGAAGTCAGACAACTTGAATTGACGATCCAGGATGGGTTTGATCTTACCGGTATTGATGTAGTGCATCAGCCTCTTGAAGGCGCCCCGCGTTCCTTGAGAGGAACCATGAATTGCGAGGTGTTTGAGATAGACCGTCCTGAGATCTAACTCCACCACGGGTCCGCCGATAGCACCAGCGGTTGTGTAACGGCCCTCCGGGCGCAGCAACTGCAGCAGTGGATTGAAAAGTGCTCCGCCCACGAGATCAGCGACCACATCCACCGCGTGACCCTCAAGAGCGTGCTGCGCAGCCTCGATAAGATTGGGGCTGTCTCTGTCGATGACCCCTTGAGCGCCCAGCGCCTTTACCGCTTTTAGTTTGACCCTACTGGTAAGCCCGTAAGGGATCGCACCGCGAGCACGACACAACTGGATCAGACCGGAACCCACCCCTCCCGATGCACCAGTAATCAGGACCCGCTCACCTGCCTGCACGTTCGCACGATCAAGCATATGCTCGCCCGTGAGGTAAGCACAACAGAATGTTGCAAGTTCTGGATCGCTAAGATCATTATCTACGAGGTGGGCATTTTCGTCCGGCACCGTAAGATACTCGGCAAAACCGCCGTTACGGCCGTGGCCGATATAGTCGATCTCCGCAAGACTATCGCCCTCGTCGTTGTAGATACTGAAGTCCACCATCACCCGTTGCTCGATCCGGTCGGCAGAGACGCCCACCCCCACAGCTACTATCGTTCCGACAGAATCGGTGCCCTGAATGCGTGGGAACGCCAACGTTTCCTCGGATGCACTTCTTCGCCACGAAGCTACGGCATCGGGATTGTCGTCGGTGCCGTAAGCGCCCTGCCTCACCCAAACATCAGTGTTGTTAAGGCCACATGCCGCGACCTCTATCAGAACTTCCCCAGGCGCCGGCACCGGAACCGGAAAATCTTCACGATAGATAAGTTTGTCGAGGTCACCGTGACCCGTCAGCACGACTGCCGCCATTGCGGATGGCAGGCTCTTCATAGTTTTCCTCTCTCCTGTTTCGAAACGTCGCGTCACTTTCAAGTCAAAACCCCGCGATCATACGCCTTACGCCGGGGAAAGGGCCCGCAGTTGTATCCAAGGTGCTCGATTATTGGTCTCCATTGGGTTTTGTGACACCCCTCTCGCTCCAAGTCGGCTAAGCCCAACCTCGTGGTAGATTATTCTTTTCGCGGTGCGCCTACCGAGCATATGGAATTTTCACACTTTCTGAATAGTCATCTGCTGGATCCCGCGATCGGCGCAAAACGCCTTTACCGCGAAATGCTGGAGCAGGCCGTTCACGCCGAGACCTGCGGTTATCAGGGGGTATCTATACCTGAACACCACCTCGTCAATATTCTACTGATGCCCTCTCCCCTGCAGTTTGCGGTCAAGGTCGCGGCCCATACCGAAAGCGTCGAGATTGCGACCTCCGTCTGTCAGTTGCCGCTGCGTGACATGCGGATTTTTGCCGGCGAGGTCATTCAGGCGCAGACACTTTGCAGCGGACGACTGATTCTGGGAGTTGGCAAAGGGGCTTTCGGTTACGAAACCGAGCGGATGGGGGTTTCGTTCGATTCCACTAAGGCAAAATTTGAAGAAAGTCTTCAGGTGCTCGAGGCCCTCCTGTCCCAGCAGAACGTCGCCTGGGCAGGCGAGTATTACCGCTTCGAACCGCTCACGGTGATGCCCCGACCCGAAGAGGCGATCCCTATCGCTCTTGCAATCATGGCACCTGCAGGCATTGAGGCAATGGCGGCCAAGGGGTACCGCATCCAGACCACACCGCTTGGGGCCCATCACAACGTGCTCATGGAACAGGTTAACGCTTTTTACAGAGGCAAGGCCGCCGTCGGCCCGAATTGCCGTTCACGGCTGTCACTTCAGCGGGGGCTCTTCCTCACGAAAAATGATGCTGATACAAAAGACAAAATCGCGCACGCCCACCGTTACTACCAGAGGTTTGACAACGTCTTTGGTGGTCCCGGCATTGTCGAGCGGGGAATAATCAAACCGCTGCCCCGTACACAATCAATGGAAGAGCTTGGCCAGAATGTGCTTATCTGCGGCAGCGCCGAAATGGTTGACCGTCTTACCGAATATGCCGAACTCGGTATCGACGAGGTAATTGTTTCCTCTAACTTTGGGCAAGATCAGTCTGAGACCCTGGAGATGATGAGCCGGTTTGGCGAAGAAGTGCTCCCGCAAGTCCGTCCGCTTGGCCGTAAGGTCGCATGAACAGCCGCTGGGCTGACTAGACATGGCAATCGACTGCGCTTATACGATCGAAGGAGAGGGTCCCGCCCTTTTTTTGATTCACGGGATTGGGGCCCGCCGGGCAACCTTTGCGAAACTTGTTGAGGGTCTTAAGGATCGCTTTACCTGTATCCGGTATGACCTTCGCGGCCATGGTGAGAGTCCCGTCCCAAAAGCGCCTTTTGGGCTCGAGGATCTGGTCGACGACCTTGAAGCACTTCGTTCGAAAATCGGCATCGAGTGCGCGCACTTTGCCGGTCACTCTCTCGGGGGCATGATTGGCCCGGCGTATGCAAAACGCTATCCCGACAAGGTCAACTCTTTAGGGTTGTGGTCCACCGCTGCCTTTCGCACGCCCGAGGACAGCGCCAAAGTAAAAGCTGTTGTTGCTGCCATGCGCGAAAAAGGTATCCCGCAGGTTCTCGATACCCTGACCGCTCGATGGTTCACCGATGACTTTGTAGCAAGCCACCCGGACGTGATCGAAAAACGTAAGCGGCAGGTCATCGACACGCCAGCCGATATTTTTCTTAATGTCTTCGATATCTATGCTGGGACCGAAATGAGTTCGTGGCTCCACAAAATTTCAGCACCCTGTCACCTGGTGACAGGTGAGGAGGATGGCGGCTGTAACCCGCGACTCAATCGAAAAATGGCCAACGCTTTGCCTAATGCCGAACTGGTCATCCTTGACCAGCTTAAGCACGCTATTTTTATCGAGGCGACCGACCGGGTATTGCCGGTGGTGAGAAACTTTCTGATCAAGAACGACAGCTAGCTGCCACAACATCAAAACGCCGGCTCCCAAGCAAACCCGGAAAGAACGTATTCAGGCGCGGGATCTTTTGGACGCGCTGATCTCGCCGCTCTGGTATTCGCTGACCTGCCATGCCCGGTTGTCGACTTCGAGCACTATGCAGGATGCACCTCCCTTGGTGCGCTCGCGGCCTGCTGCGCCGGGGTTCAAAACCCAGGGGGCTTTATCCAGATCAGCACAGCGGATATGAGTATGTCCGTAGGCAATTGCCCGCGCATCAGGATACTTAGCCCGCAGGCGCTTGTGATAGTGGCGCGTATCCCAGATGCGGTGACCGTGTTCGACCGCCAGCACCCCCCCGGGGAGATCGACCTCGGCAGACTCTGCGAGTGCCGAGAAGCCAGCTTGTGCAGCGTCAGGCCAGGTTTCGGGCCAGTCGTTATTCCCACGCACCACGATCAGTTCGCCCTGATCGGGTGCCAGCGACTGAATCACCTCCAGCCCACCGACATCGCCAGCATGCACAACACAGTCAGCAGAGCGTGCCAGTTTCTGTATGTACGGTTCTACGAAGCCATGGGTATCCGACAATAGAACAACCCGCATCAGCTAGCTTCCATTATTGCGCCTTCGCAGCAGTAACCATGCACCGACCACAAATACGGGGATGCTCAGCAGTTGACCCATGGTCATCCAGTCGAGCACCACCGGGCCAAGGTGCAGGTCCGGCTCACGGTAGAACTCGACAAAAAAACGAAAGAGTCCGTAACCGACCAGAAAGAGGCCGCTGACCTGACCCGCCCGTCGGGGTTTCGACGCGAAGACCCAGACAACCAGAAAGAGCAGCACACCCTCCAGGGCTGCCTCGTATAACTGCGAGGGATGCCTGGGCAGCGGGCCCGCCGCAGGGAAGACCATCGCCCAGGGAACGTCGCTAACCCGCCCCCACAACTCCTGATTAATAAAGTTGCCAATACGTCCGGCCAGAAGGCCCGGTGCACACAACGGGGCAAGAAAATCGGCAACATCAAAAAACGACCGTTCTGACCGGCGGGCGAAAAGCATTACGGCCGCAACAACCCCAATAAGGCCCCCATGAAAAGACATGCCCCCGGTCCACACCCAGAGAATCTCCAGAGGGTGCGTCAAGTAGTAGGCGGCGTTGTAAAAGACTACATAACCGAGCCTGCCGCCCAGGACCGCACCGATCGCGACGTAGAAGACGAGATCCCATACCTCGTTATTGCTCCATTCTCCGGGAGCCCGCTTCGACTGGTATTTTCCAAGTAGACCACCCGCAGCAAACGCAATCAGATACATCAGGCCGTACCAGTGGATAACAAGCGGCCCAATGCTGATGGCGATAGGGTCGATGTCTGGATAAGTCATGAGAAGCCCGGGCCTCTAGAAGTCAATGTGGGAACTTCATGAAAAGTTCAAAATAGTAATCAAACTCCTCGAGTTTCATCTCGCCTTTTCCCTTCTCCACGCAGCTGGTAACAAACTGGTGCCACTCGGCCGTGAGGACCTCGTAAAGATCACCCGGGATCCCTTCCTTAATATGGTTGATCTTTTCTTCAACACGCATCTTGTCAAGATCATGGATGTGTTTGCCGTAAATGTTAGTAATCATAGATGCTGTCCACTGGTCTCCGTTCCACCAAAAATTCAAAATACTTTGCCGAATTGGGCCGGGTGGAGCCTATCGCCCCTTCCACCGCTACCGGCTAACCCTGCACAACCGGCTGAGGATGATACCCGATACCTAAATACAGTCTGACAACGATTTTGTTTTCCATCATTTACAATGCCCGCAGTCAAATCATCGGGTCATCATCCTCCCGACCTGACAATCAAATCAAAACGCAGGAGCCTCACTTGATCTTCTCTTCCTTCCGGAAATTCCGTGGTGTAGCCCTCACCATTCTCGCTCTTGGTGGGATGGCTGGCGCTATCACACCCGTGCTAGCTGCCACCCGGTTGATCATCGATACGGTTGATCAGGGCATCGCCGGTAAAGCACAGATCGTGGTCAGCGAGGGGCGGGTACGGCTGACCCACTCCGGGATGCCTCGTCAGGAAGTGCTATTTATTGCGGATTCGCAAGAGGTCTTTTTCATACGACACGCCCGCAAAGAAGTGACAAGTGTCGATCCCACGGTGATACGTCAATCCGTCGACCAGTTTTCAGGAATCGCTCAAAGTTTGATGGCTCAACGCGAAAACCTGTCGGAAGAAAAACGTGAGCAACTCGATGAAATGCTCAAAAGTCTCGGTATTCCTGATCCCGATCAGATGGGCGGGGGCTCCCTAAAGTTGACGAATCTGGGGCAGCAAGGTGAGGCTGCCAAAATCCAATGCGACTGGTGGCAGATTCGCAGTGAGCAAAAGACGATCGGTCGCAGTTGTGTCACGGACAACCAAACGCTCAGAATCAATCCGGCCGATTTCGCAACCCTGGTGCAACTCGCCGGATACGTCCAGGAATTGCAGCTCTCGGCCAGTGCGCTGTTGTCATCAATGGGTTTTACCCTGCCTCCGCTCGGTCTGGCTGATAAAGAGTCCCTGCCGATACAGTTGGAACAGATTTCCCGAAAATTCTCCGCCTCTTTGACAATAGTTGATCGACTTGATGTCTCGCTGCGCCTGATGGTGCCACAGGGCTACCGGATCATCAGCACGCCGGGCGGTTGAGTCAGATTACCTTAATCAGTCAGTTCCGGCAGGTCAGCGAATAGATCGAGCGCCTCCGGGTTCGCCAAAGCCTCCCGATTGAGCACCGGCTCGCGGTGCACAATTTTACGAACCGCGAGTTCCACAATCTTGCCGCTTTTAGTACGGGGTATATCGGCAACCTGAATTACCTTGGCGGGGACATGACGGGGGGTGGTGTGTTTACGGATTTCACTGCAGATGTTCTGTCGTAGCGCCTCATCAAGCATCTCACCTTCACGTAACCGCACGAACAAAACGATCCGCACATCACCTTCCCATTGCTGCCCGATTACTAGGCTCTCCAGTACCTGCTCGACCCGCTCAGCCTGCCGGTAAATCTCTGCCGTCCCGATACGCACGCCCCCAGGGTTAAGTACCGCGTCCGAACGACCGTGGACAATGATTCCCTTGTGTTCCGTGATGGAGATATAGTCTCCGTGACACCAGACGCCTGGAAACTTCCCGAAGTATGCTGCTTTGTACTTGGCGTCGTCGGGGTCATTCCAGAACCCAATCGGCATTGAGGGAAAGGCGTTGGCACAGACCAGCTCTCCTTTTTCTTCATCAGGAAGTACGGATCCGTCGTCATCCCGGACTTCGATCTGCATGCCAAGAATCGGACCTTGAATTTCACCGCGCCAGACAGGCAGGTTTGGATTGCCGCCGATGAAGCAACCCATAATGTCCGTACCTCCGGAGATAGACGACAGGCAGGCGGTCTTACTCACTGCATCATAGATGTAGTCAAAACTCTCTGCGATCAGCGGAGAACCGGTCGACAGAATCGTTCTAACGCGGGAAAGATCATGAGTGTCACCGGGCCGCAGCCCGGCCTTGGCAATTGCGTCGATGTATTTTGCAGAGGTGCCAAATACATCAATGCGCTCGCGGGCGACAAGATCGAAGACAACATTCCCGTCAGGGAAAAATGGCGAACCATCATATAGAACGACGGTTGCACCGCTGGCGAGTCCCGAGACCAGCCAATTCCACATCATCCAGCCACAGGTGGTGAAATAGAACAGTCGATCGTCCGAATGTAAATCGACATGCAACTGCTGCTCCTTGAGGTGCTTGAGCAACGAACCACCCGCCCCGTGCACAATACACTTGGGCACGCCGGTAGTCCCCGAGGAATACATGACGTAGAGCGGGTGATCAAAGGGTAGATCAACGAAATCGATCTGGGTCGCATCCATCATAAAATTGGTGATCCGCTCGGCACCGGGATTACCCGATAAATCCGGATCACTCGAGACTAAAGGCACGACGACTGTATGCTCCAGTGACGGCAAGCCTTTTTCAATTTCGCGGAGTTTTTCCAACGAATTGTGAGCCTTGCCGTTGTACCAGTATCCGTCTGCGCTGAAGAGCACCCTGGGAGAAATCTGGCCAAAACGGTCGAGCACTCCCTGCACACCAAAGTCCGGGGAACACGAGGACCAGACCGCGCCTATCGCCGCACTTGCCAGCATTGCCACGACTGTCTCGGGCATGTTGGGCATAAAACCGCAGACGCGGTCACCGGGCACAATCCCGGCCTGTTGCAGCGCATCGGCAAGGCCCGCGACTTGGCGATAGAGTTCAGCATGACTGAGGGAACGCGTGACTTTGTCCTCTGCCTGGAAGATAAGCGCCGGGGCTGAATCCTGACGACGTAAGAGATTGCGGGAGAAATTCAGCCGCACCTCTGGAAACCAGCGCGCACCCGGCATCTGTCCGGCATTCAGCACCACGGGATCAATGCTTCCCGTCCCGATAACCCCCGTCCACTCCCAGATGCTGGTCCAGAACTCCTCGGGCGCCTCAACCGACCACTGATGAAGGCCAGCGTAATCATCAAAACTCCTGCGCCATCGCGATGAGGCATCATTGGCAAAACGGGTCATATTGGTGATCGCGACCTGCTCCAAAGAAGGCCGCCACAAAGGCTGCTCGCGCATAATGTTCCTCTGATTAATTTTTCCTTTACCGCTGCGACCTACAGTTTACCGTGGTCGCCGGGTGAATTTAACGGCGGCAGCGTTCTATCTAGCGTCGCCGACACACTCCAACAGGCAGTGGAATTGACGTATAGTGCGGCGTACTCCCCCGATGATATTACGGCGCCCAGAGGACGCTGTTCCTGATGTCGGCAACATCTAAATTCGACCGCGAAAAACGGCTCACGGCACTCGCTGAACTCGCGCGACAGCGATTAGCCCCGACAGAAGCTGAGCTGGCACAAATTTTTCTCGGTGCATATTTTCACCGGGTTCCCTCGGATGATCTCGCGAGATTAAACCCGGAAGCCCTTTACGCGAGTGCACTGTCCCACCTGGATCTCGCGAGACAGCGTCAACCTGGACAGCCTCTGCTACGCGCTTACAACCCGACCGAGACACAGGCTGGCGGAACAAACCCGCATACTGTCGTTGAAGCCGTGGTTGACGATATGGCTTTCCTGGTGGACTCGGCATCGATGGTGCTCAACCGGCTCGGCTACACGATCCATCTGACCATTCATCCCGTGCTTGATGTCAGTCGCGATAACAACGGTAACCTGATTGCGCTAAATCATCGCTCCGCCGATGCCAGACACGAATCCTTTCTGTGTTTTCATATCAGCCGCGAGCCCCGGGGCGAAAGGCTCGACACCATCATCTACGAACTCACCCGGGTGCTAAGCGAGGTCTCAGCCGCGAACACCGACGACATGGCAATGGGCGAACTCGCACTCTCGCTTGCGCACAACCTTGATAGTGCCCATATGCCGGGGGATGACGAAACCCGCTCGGAAGCCGCGGCACTATGCCGATGGATTGCACAGGAGAATTTCACTTTTCTCGGCGCAGTCAGGTATGAGAAATCGTCTGACAACGATGACTTGTTGTCACCGAAAGCAACATCAGCACTCGGCATTCTGAGGCCGCGTGACGGTCTTGATCTGATTGAACGGCTCTCAGTACTTCCGGAGAGTACCGCCGCTGATCTAAAGGACACTGATCCTGTGATGATCACCAAGTCGAGCAAGCGATCGCTCGTTCATCGGCCGGCTTACATGGATGTGCTTTTTGTGCGGCACTGGAACGCCAGCGGCCAACTGACCGGTAAAACCTGTCTCGTGGGTCTTTTTTCTGCCGGCGCGTATAACCGCAGCGTCGTGGATATTCCCGGATCTCGCCAGAAACTGCAGCATGTGCTGACTCGGAGCGGTCTCCCTGAGCAAGGCCACGGCATCAAGGTGCTGCACAACCTGATTGAGCGCTATCCGCGCGATGACCTTTTTCAGATCACCAAAAATGAACTGTATGACACCGCCATGGGGATGCTCGAGTTACAGGAACGCCAGCGTACCCGTCTGTTCGTGCGTCGAGACCGCTTTTCACGTTTTTTTTCGTGCCTGGTATTTGTTCCCCGGGACCGCTTCAACAGTGATCTACGGCAAAAGATTGGCGACACCCTCATGAGGTCCTACGGCGGGCAATCCTACGAATTCAATGTGTATTTCTCGGAATCCGTACTGACGCGCATCCATTACCTTATCAGCGTAGACCCCCTGACTGCGGTCTCTACGGAAACAAAACAAATCGAATCACAGATTGAGGAGCTGACACGCTCCTGGCCAGATGAACTGAGTACCCTGCTCCAGGATCAACACGGAGAGCATGAGGGACTGGCGCGAGCGGATGAATGGAGTGAGGGTTTTCCCACTGCCTTTCGAGAAGAGTTCTCACCAGCCCAGGGTGTCGATGATCTTGTTCATGTGATCACGGCAGATGCCGAGGCGCATCTCAAAATCGCACTTCACCAGCCAGACGGCTATGCCGCCCACCAGGCTCAACTCAGGCTGTATTCTCCAGGTGCCGCCATTGTGCTCTCTGACGTACTGCCGGTTATAGAGAATCTGGGACTGCACGTCCTCACAGAAAACCCTTTCCGCATCCGAAGTGAAAGTGGGCGGGTGGTGTTTCTTCATCTTTTCGACCTCGCCGACCGGGATGGGCAAGATATCCAGATCAGTAAAAGCAAGACCGACTTTGAAAATCTGTTCCAGAGGATATGGCGGGGCAATAACGACAATGACGGTTTCAACCGGCTGGCGCTAAGAGCACAACTCAACTGGAAGCAAACGACTCTCCTGAGGGCGGCGTACCGATATCTCAAGCAGATCCGCTTTCGATACAGCCAAGACTACGTTATTGATACGCTGGCCGGTAATCCGCATATGGTCCAACGGATTGTCCGATTGTTTGAGGTCCGCTTTGACCCTGATCTGCAGAGCGACCGGACGGCAAAGGTCGAAAAGATTCGTACCGAGATCAACCAGGGTCTGGAGCGAGTCGCCAATCTTGATGAGGACCGAATCCTGTCGGCGTACGTCAACCTGGTTGAGTCCATATTGCGAACAAGCTATTTCCAGCAGCACGACCGCCAACAGCCGGAACGGCTCTCCTTCAAGGTCGATTGTGGCGCGATCAGTCGAATGCCCCAACCCCGGCCGATGTTCGAGATATTTGTCTTCTCGGCACGTGTCGAGGCAGTGCATCTGCGCGGGGGGCTGGTTGCCCGAGGCGGGCTCCGTTGGTCGGACCGTCCCGAGGACTTCCGTACCGAAGTGTTGGGGCTTGTCAAAGCGCAGATTGTTAAGAATGCGGTCATTGTGCCGGTGGGATCCAAAGGCGGCTTTGTCGTTCGTCGTCTGGCGCAGTGCGCTCCAGAGGAACGTTCCGCAGAGGTCAAATCCTGCTACCAGACATTCATCCGCGGCATGTTGGACTTGACGGATAACCGCAGCCACGAATCCGTGATCGCGCCATCTCGGGTCGTTCGCTACGATCAGGACGACCCGTACCTGGTGGTAGCGGCGGATAAGGGAACCGCAACGTTTTCGGATTTAGCCAACGAAGTTGCGGCTGAATACGGCTACTGGCTGGATGATGCCTTTGCTTCGGGGGGC
>JABJIU010000201.1 GCA_018661145.1 Pseudomonadota bacterium
CGCAGGCAAAACAGCGCCGAAGGCGAACAGCGGCCGGGTCGAGCGCTGCCACAGGCTGAGTGGGAGACAAGCCGCCACCGCCCCTACAGTGAGACCCAGCACGATACCGAATACATGTTTGACCAGCACTGTCATGCCACCGCCAATGCCACCATGTGTGCCAATAGCCGCGGAGAACACCATCACAATACTCAAGGCAAGCAGCACGGCAACGGGTGCCAGTAGCAGTGGATCTGCACTTGAAAGCCTGCGTGGGATCTGCCAATCCATGTCGATAACGCTCATCCGATCAACTCCCGGACCAGACCGGCAAAGACATCACCTCGGTGAGCAAAATCCTCGAACATATCGAAACTTGCACAGGCAGGCGAAAACAGTACCGCATCGCCGGTCTGGGCCCAGCGTGCGGCGAACCTCACGGCCTGAGGAAGATCATCCGCCAGCGTCACCGGAACCCGATCACCGATGGCTGCAGCGAGCGCCATCCGGTCTTCGCCAATCAGAAGAACCTGACGGGCGCAACGCTGGATGGCTTTTGCCAGAGTGTTGAACTCAGCTCCTTTAGATTGCCCGCCGGCAATCAGCACCACCGGGCGATCCAGTCCGAGAAGAGCAGCTTCTGCGGCGCCGGGATTGGTACTCTTGGAGTCATTGATCCAGACAACGCCGTCACGCTCCAACACTGGCTCACACCGATGCGGCAGACCACGAAATGCGAAAAGTGCGTCCAGACCATCCTGCCCAACCGAGTGTCCCGCCGACTCGACAAGCGCTACCGCCGCCAGGGCATTCATCAGGTTATGCCGGCCGGTCATGGAAAGCGATGCGACAGGGGCGATCCTTTCTTTTCCACGGACCATCCATTCCTCACCGTCAGCGTGGCTCGTAATGCCGTAGTCGCTTGTCCGCGAAGGTGCATCCAGGCCAAAAGATATGACATCGGCAGCGCCGGACGTATCCATCAGTTGCAAGACCGGATCTTCCCGGTTGAGTATCGCGGTCTGAGCGCTCTTCAGAATCCGCTGCTTGGCCTTGAGATATTGTGCGATATCCGCATAACGATCCATATGATCAGGAGACAGATTCAGGATAGCGGCGCCTTTGGCACGTAGCGAATCGGTGGTCTCCAATTGAAAACTGGATAACTCGAGCACCACCAATTCGGCAAGCGGTCCAACAAGAAGATCCAGCGCCGGCTTGCCAATGTTTCCTCCAACTTCAGCATTCACGCCCTGTGCCCGCAGTAATTCACCCACCAAGGTCGTCACGGTGGTTTTTCCGTTCGAGCCCGTGATCGCTAATATCGGCACAGGACAGGCACGGACGAACAACTCAACGTCACCCACGATCTCGATCTGCTTTTGACGGAGTTCCTGGAACACAGGTTCTGCTAAGGAAATTCCAGGACTGACCACCACCAGATCAGCATGGTCCAGCGTGGGCGGCGTAAATCCGCCTGTCTGCAGTGGAATGTCTGGGTATTCCCGGGCCAATTCTGAGCGAAAGGGTGGGACATCCCGAGTGTCCTGAACCTGAACCTCGACCCCCAGCCCGGTGAGATATTTCACGGCTGAGAACCCGGAAGCACCGAGCCCAAAGACCGCTGCCCGCTGCCAGGGAGTTGGATTCAGAGTCGTAGCCAAAGCGTTTCCCATCAACTGCTTACCTGACCTTGAGGGTCGCCAGACCAATCAGCACCAGGATCAGACTGATAATCCAAAAGCGCACTGTTACCTGGGGCTCCTTCCACCCTTTCTGCTCAAAGTGATGGTGCAAAGGGGCCATTTTGAAAATTCGCCGGCCGATCAGTCGGAACGAGGCCACCTGTAATATCACCGAGACGGTCTCAATGACGAAAAGACCCCCCATGATGGCGAGCACGATCTCCTGACGGACAATGACGGCGATCGTGCCTAACGCTGCCCCCAAGGAAAGTGCGCCGATATCGCCCATGAATATCTGTGCGGGATATGTGTTGAACCACAGAAAGCCCAGGCCCGCGCCAACGAGTGCCGCACAGAAAACAAGCACTTCGCCGGCTCCGAGAACAAACGGAATACCGAGATACCCGGAAAAAAGAGCGTGACCAGTGAGATAGGCGAACACACCCAGCCCACCGGCCACTAAGACGCTCGGCAGAATTGCCAAACCGTCCAGGCCGTCGGTCAGGTTCACCGCATTGCTGCTTCCAACAATGACAAACCAGGTTAGCAGGATGAAGCCTATGCCCATTTCAAGCGCAACATCTTTGAATAGTGGGACAATGAGTGCAGTCTCGGCCGGAGATTGTGCTGTGAGATACAGCGCGAGTGCCGCCGCGAAGGCGGCAAGGCTTTGCCAGAAAAACTTCCGCCCCGAACCCATACCCCGGGAGTTTTTCCGAAGGATTTTCTGGTAGTCGTCAACCCAACCGATCAGGCCGAACGCCAGGGACGTCAGCAGTGTTATCCAGATAAAGCGATTCCCAAGATCCGCCCACAGCAGCGTGGACAACATCACCGCCGCCAGGATCAACATCCCGCCCATCGTCGGAGTATCTCTTTTTCCAAGATGAGAACTGGGTCCGTCATCACGAATCGGTTGCCCGGCACCGATACGCTCCAGTTTTTTGATCAAGACAGGTCCCGCAATGAAGCTAAACAGCAAGGCGGTCAGTACCGCGCAGATAGCCCGGAAAGAGAGATAACGAAATACATTGAACACGCCGTGCTCAAGCGCCAGCTGCTCAAAGAGACTCTTCAGCACGCAATCGCTCCATCCTGAGCAACGCATACCAGCGCGTCCGCAACCTGCTCCATCCGGGCGCTTCGAGACCCTTTGATCAATACGGTCAGGCCAGGGCTGAGCAGTGTACGGGTCGCCTTGATCAGATCCTCGGGAGAATCGAAGCGACGTCCCTCTTCTCCAAAAGCCTCAGCAGCGAGACCGGCAAGGGGCCCGCAGGTGAAGAGTAATTCGATGCCTGCCTGACGCGCTTCCCGACCCGCCTCGGTGTGGAATTCCTCGGCCCGGGTTCCAAGTTCAGCCATGTCGCCCAGAATCAGCGCCTTGCGTCCCGGGCGTGCCGCCAGCGCCCGCATTGCGGCTTTCAGTGAAGTCGGATTGGCGTTGTAGGTGTCATCAATCAGAGTCGAGCCTCGGGCGCCCGCGCGGACTTGTAGCCGACCTGGCTGTGCCTCTACCCGTTGAAGTCCGGCGCGGATCTCCTCCGGGCTGCAGCCACAAGCCCATCCAACACTGGCGGCAGCCAAAGCGTTTGAAGCATTGTGCCGACCCAGTAGATTTAGCCGGGCTTCAAACTCGTCATCAGGCAAGCAGACTTCTACCGCCTGACCGTCGCCGTCGCTAGTCACTTCACCGCTAACGCGGGCCCGACTTTTAAGTCCGAATGTGATGATCTGAAAGGCCTTTAC
>JABJIU010000204.1 GCA_018661145.1 Pseudomonadota bacterium
GAACGTGGGAACTGTTTGGGAAAATGGCGACCTCCGAATTGGGAAGCACATTGGCCATTTTCAAGGCACACGCAGGTCCAATCTCATCGTGAGTGCCAGTGACGATTAGCGTCGGCATGTCTAAGCGATGCATATCAGGAATTCGGTTCCAATCTTTTAGGTTGCCAATGTATAGAAACTCGTTTGGTCCCTGCATGGTACCGTAAGGCCCCATATTCCAGTCATTCACAGAGGCCAATAGCGACGCCGGCCATTCCTTCAGACGACAGACATGCCGGTAGTTCAAAATGGTGACAGCTGCCTGGTATTCCGGATGATCCAGGCTTCCCAGAGCCTCGTGATGCAGCATCATTGCAACCGTTTCGCTTCCAAGAGCCTCCCGCATACGATTCAGTTCAGTGGTCAAGTGGGGTAGGTCACCGCAGGTATTCGCCAGGATCAACGTACGAATCGCCCCGGGATAAGTCAGCGCATACTCGATACTTAACCAACCTCCCCAGGATTGGCCCAGAAGATGAACATAGTCCAAACCCAACGCCTTTCGGACTGTCTCGACCTCTTCTACATATCTTGAAATATTCCAAAGCGTGGAGTCGTCTGGCCGGTCAGAATTCCCACACCCCAGCTGATCAAATGCAACTATCCGATACCCCTCATTCACTAACGGAATGTGCGGATCCCTGAGGTAGTCACACGGCAAGCCGGGCCCACCGTTAAGCAGGAACAACACATTGTCTCCCCTGCCATAGGAATAAGTGACGATCTTGTAGCCATCCACTTCGACCTCGACTACTTCAACGTCCTGGCTCTGTGTCATCTTTGCACCCCCATTTCTCACACCAGACCAAGCATCGTTTGTGCGTCGCTGACCTCGAATTTGCGCGGTGCTTCAACGTTAAGGTGTGTCACAACGCCGTTCTCTACAACCATCGCGTAGCGGATCGACCGCTCCCCAAACCCGGCTCCGCTCATATCAGCGGTGAAACCGAGTGCTCGACTGAGGTCTCCGTTGCCGTCGGCCACCATAGTGACTTTCCCGTCTGCACCCTGTGCCTTTCCCCAAGCGTCCATGACCCAGGCATCGTTCACTGAAAGACAAATAATTTCATCCACTCCTTTTTCAAAAAACTCCGAGGCCATATCAATAAAACCCGGCAGGTGTTTAGCCGAGCAGGTAGGTGTGAACGCGCCAGGCAGGGCAAACAACACGACCTTGCGCCCGGCTAACAAATCTTTAGAACTTTTCGTTTCGGGGCCTGACTCACCCATGATGTGCACTGTGACTTCAGGGATGACATCTCCAACTACAATACTCATAGGGCTCTACTCCAGTTCTCAATAGTTTTCGTTTCTTTCGTCGCTTAGTTTAAGTTGATTCGAAGCATTCAATATGCAGAGATTGCGCCAAGAGCGGCACTCGCCAGTCGTGCCGCCGGAGGATCCGCACGGCTTGTTAACAAAACCGGAACCTTGCCGCCCAGCACAATACCCGCGGCACAGGCGCTCATGAAATAAACCATCATCTTGAAAAGTGAATTACCGGCTTCAATGGTGGGCACCACAATCACATCTGCACCGCCGGCGACGGGGTGATCAATTCCTTTCATCTTGGCCGCGTCCGTTGAGACGATATTGTCAAAAGCGAGCGGGCCATACACCTCGGCACCCAGTTCTGAAGTCGCAAAGTGGGCCGTAATCTGTTCGCATTCCTGGGTTACTGGCATTGCCCTGCTGATAGACTCTGACGCCGCAAGCAGCGCCACACGGGGCTCGGCATTGCCCAGTTTGTGAGCCAGGGTCACGACGTTTTCGACGATCGCGATACGCGTCCTGATATTTGGCGCCACATTGAGTGCGCAATCAGTCAACATGATTGACTTCTCGCTATCGGGAATCGTCATGTGAAAGACATGGGATAGCCTGCCCAACCCCCGGATTCCCCCTTCTTTGGCAAGCAACGGCCGCATGAAGGTATCCGAGTGAACATGTCCCTTCATGACCATCGCTACTACGCCTGAAGAGGCAAGTTCTGCTCCTGCCTGGGCAGCACTGGCTTCACCAGAGGCTTCAACAATTTCAACGCCCGAAACATCCCAGCCAACACCCTGCGCCTCGTCTTTAATTTTTGATTGGTTGCCGATCAGGACCGGCGTAATGATTCCGGCCATCTGCGCCTGGCGGGCGCTATCCAGTACTACGGGATGCTCTGCTCCTACGATTGCGGTAACTACCGGGCCCTTGCCCGCCGCACGACGCAGTAGGAAGGATGGACAAACCACCTCCTGGCGACTCAGAAAAGCATCTGATTCCATACTAAATCTCGCTCACACCGTAAAACTCAGGCATCCCGGGTGTTTGACTTTTGGATCTCATCAACCAGTTTGAGGCGCTGAATCTTTCCGGACGGGCCTTTCGGTAGGGTCTCCATCAGGTGAAATGCGCTGGGCGTCTTGAACGTTCCGAGATTTTTCTTACAATGCGCGCGCAGCGCGTCGACGTCAATCAGGTTGCCGGGGCTCGCAACCACACAGGCCGCAATTTCCTCGCCATATCGACTATCCGAAACGCCTATAGCCGCTGCCTCAAGCACTCCTGGAAACTGATAGAGCACATCATCGATCTCTCTCGGTGCGATATTCTCACCTCCTTTGATGATCAACTCCTTTATCCGACCGGTGACAAAAACATAACCGTCTTGATCCATCTGCCCAAGATCTCCGGTCCGATACCAGCCGTCGCGGGTAAACGCTTCCCGAGTCTTTTCAGGGTCCTTAAGATAACCCTTCATCACATTGTGGCCCCGAACCTGAATCTCTCCCTCACTACCGGATTCGAGGATCGTACTGTGCCCATCCGAAATACGGACCTCGTTTCCGCAACTTTTTCCTGGCGAGCCAATCCGGTGCACTTTGGGGTTAAGCGGATTCGACAAGATCGGCGCAGCGGTCTCGGTAATCCCCATCGTCTCAACGAGGGGAATGCCAAAACGCTCCACAAAAGCAGTATGAACTGCCGGCGGCAGTGCCGCGGAGGCAGAACGGCCAAATCGAACATGGGCAAGAACCTTCTTCTCGGGGTCCGCTCCTGTCTCTTGCGCCCCAAGGAGATACGAAATAATCGTGGGCACCGCGCTGAACCAGGTACAGTGGTGCACGCTCACCCAGTCCCAGAATCTTGAAACCCGAAACCGTGACGGCATCACCACAGAAGAGCCGCTCAGAAGCGGCCCCATCACCGTTACCACCTGTCCATTGATATGACAAAGCGGCAAAACACATAGCGCACGATCTTCCGGCGTGAGGTGATGCGCCGCCATCGTGTTCGCCCCACCCGCAAGCAGGCTCGCGTGGGAGTGGATCACGCCTTTAGGCTGTCCTGTCGTACCGGAGGTATAAATCAACAGTGCATCGTGCTCTGGCCCCGGTGAAAAAGGAACAGCGCTGCGGTCCGCAGCCGGCAAAGCGAGTCCTTCTGTCGCTTTCGTACGAACCACTTTGAGATCTGGCAATTCTTCACCACAGATCCTGGCTGCGGTATCTGCATTGGCCTCATCGGCAAACAGCACCCTGACTTCAGAGTGGTCAAGCACGTAGCGCAAAGCCGCCTCGCCCGCTACGGGGTTAAAAGTTGCGATGGTGAAGCCGCCGTACATGCAGCCCAGAAATAATTCGAGCGCTGCCCGACCATTAGCGGTCAACATCCCGATCCGGTCTCCTGGCTTTGCGCCCAGGGAATCAAGATAGGCGTGCAGTTTCCGACAGGTCTTTTGAAGCTCAGACCAATTGAGCACAAGGTCCGAATCCGGGAAGACGGCAAAGGCTTTATCCGGACATGTCGTCGCATATCGATCGACGAGTTGTCGAACAGTTAAGGCACTACAGTCGGGTACCTCGGCAAACACCCGCGGCGCATTACTTTCCATGACGCGCCCAGTAATCCCCAAGCAGTTCCTCCGGTGAGACTTCCTGTGCGGGGATCCTGCGTACGACTCGGACCGTATTGAGGTAATGCCGATAGTTCATGTTCTCGCTGATGCTGTTACTGCCCCAGCTGCCGCATCCCATAGAGAGTGAAAACGGCAAGGCGTTGTCGAAACTACCCCCGGTGGCGAAGCAATGCGCCTGATTGACAATGACCCGACAGGTTGGCAATTCCAGAGCGATCCGCATTGCCCTTTCTTCGTCAGCGCTATGGATTCCCACAGAATGCCCGGCACCCTGGTAGGCGTAAATCTGCGCAACCTGTGACAGCGCGGCATCAAAGTCATTCGCGCGATAAAGCGTCAGGACCGGGCAGAGTTTCTCACCCGAGAACGGATGGGCAGGCCCCGTCTTGGATTCCTGTACCAGCAGAACCTTGATCCCGGATTCAGCGTCGCAATCGATTCCCGCCATGCTGGCGATCTGCCAGGCCGGTTGGGCAATGATCGCGGGATTCAGTTTACCGTCGGGCCACATCAACTGCTGAAGGTTTTCCTGCTCATGAGCCGTCAGCATCTTTGCACCCTGCGATTCCAATGCCGTAACCAAGGCATCGTAGACGGGGGCCAGTACAACCACGCTGTTTTCAGAAGAGCAACTGGTCGCGTTGTCGAAGATCTTGGAAGCCACGATCTTTTTGGCCGCTTCGGCCAGGTTCGCGGTCTCGTCAACAATGACCGATACATTCCCCGCCCCCACGCCCACCGCAGGTGTTCCGCTCGAGTAGGCCGAGCGTATGTTGTTCTGTGATCCCGTGGCGACCACCAGATCCACCATTTTCATCAGAGCTTCGGTATCGACTTTGTTGATCGGATGAGGCAACTTTTGTACCAACGCCTCAGGAGCGCCGACCTTTTTAAGTGCCTCCTGAAACAGTTCAACCAGTTCCCCGCAGACGGCTTCACCACGTGGCGAAGGGGCGAGAATAATGGCATTGCGGCCCTTGAGAGCGTTCATGACCTTGTTGGTAGGTGTGGCGACCGGGTTGGTTGACGGCGTGATCGCACCCACGACACCTACCGGTCGCGCAATCTCAATGATCCCCCGCTCACTGTCCTCTGATACAACGCCTACCGAAGGCGCTCCTGTCAGATCACGAAGCAATCCAAGCGTCTTGCGGTGGTTTTTCTGAAACTTGTCATCAACATCCCCAAGACCGGTGTCTTCAACCGCCCGCTGCGAAAGATAACGGTTGCGCTTGGGTTCCAGGATGGTCCAGGCGATCGCCGCAACCACATCGTCGACCTGGCGCTGATCAAATGCTTCATATTCCGCCTGGGCCGCTCGAGCGAGCGCAATTAATTCTGCAACGGGGGATTCTGTAGTCATGGGACTCTGGAGAGTCAACGTAATCCTGCCAAGTCTACCAGCGTCCAACCCCAACGCACGGGAATAGCGTCACTAGAAATTCAGCGAAACGTCCTTATGGCCGGCGCGACAACTTGCCGCATACAGGGCCTGCTCTTCAGTCATCTGGGCTTGCTGTCTCAAACCAATCGTGGGGCTGAGCGCCTCATCTATCCTATACAACGACTCGGTAAGTTCGGAGAACGCCTGCTTTCGCCAGGACACTTCCGCAAGATACAGATCGATCGCTTTTCCCATCTCAGCGAGCCCCTTTTCACGATCCGGGTTATTACCTTTGAACGCTTTTCGACTCTTGTTGAGCTTGGATTTGATCTTGCTTGTACCGTCCACCTGGCCCAGAACACTGCGTAATTTCTTGATCTGACTCTGCGCCTCATCAGGCTCCAGTATCTGCAGAGCGGCATACAGTCGATCCAATTCCGGGCCAATATCAATAAGTGCAGGCGTATCAGCGATCAGCCTGCGCACCTCAACAAGCGCCATATAGCCATCATCGACATTACGCCGGTACTGGTTGACTTTCTTCTTGTCGTCTTTCAAAAGAGCAAGATAGGCCTCGTTTTGCGCCTGCCACTCGGAGGGTATTTTTGATCCAATCTCTTGACGCTGCGCGAAGAGCAGCTCGCGACTGCGAACCAGTTCATCCCGAGACAGATCAGATTCCTCACCTCGGTCGAGCCTGACAATTGCCTGATCGACATCCTCAATTCTCAGATCCACCCGCTTACTCTGTTTTTGAACAAAACGCACCTTTTTGTGCAGGGCGCGGTAACCCCGTTCAAATTCGGCTTTCGCTGTGTGGGCCAGTTTGACCTCTTCGATCAGCGGAAATGTTGACCGAATGCTTGATGCAACCGAGTCGAGTTTTGTGCTCACTGAATCCGGAAGGTAATCCATCCGCAGACGCTCTATCTCATCCGCCACACCAAGGAGAGCCTGATCTTCAGTGGCATAACGATCAAAGACATAACTCTCTAGACACTCTTGCAACTTCGGATTCATTGGAGGCGGTGAAGCTTCAGAAGTCAGATAAATGCGTGCGGGCAAATAATTCACCAGGCTTGGCATGTATCCCACGATGCCTAGCCCAACCAACTGAAGGAAAATAAATGGAACCACTCCACGGTAGATCTCCACGGTCTTCACTATTTTGGAGGCTACACCCCTCAGGTAGAACAGTGCGAAGCCGAAAGGTGGCGTAAGGAACGACGTCTGGATATTGAGACCGATCATTACGCCAAGCCAGACCGCGGTGATATTGGCACTTGGGTCCATCAGCAGAATCGGCGCCACAATCGGAACGACGACAACCGCGATCTCAATAAAGTCCAGGAAGAAGCCGAGAACAAAGATAACCGCCATCACCACTATGAACTGGGTCCAGAAGCCTCCTGGCAAACCCATTAGAAATTCCTTGACCAGGACCTCCCCACCAAAACCCCGGAATACAGAAGTCAGCATCGCGGCACCGATGAGAATAATAAACACCATCGACGTGGTTTTGGCAGTCTCGATCATGACGCCGTTAAGAACATTTCCGATCTTGTAAGTCCGCCACAGGCTGATAACAATCGCGACGAGTAACCCGATCACGGCAAGTGTCGCCACAATGACCGCTATCACTTCTGAAGGCTCGGAGATCATTCGCACATTGATTTTGACGATCTTTAAAGTAATGATTAGTACTGCAAGCGAGATCACCGCGAGGATCGCCGGGAAGTAGGCACCGCGCTTTCCAGCGGCGAGACGGTAACCTCCCATGATTAATGCCCCAATGGCGCCGATCGACCCAGCCTGGTTGACCGTCGCAACACCGAGAATGATCGAACCCAGCACTGCAAAGATCAGGGTTAGAGGCGGAATCAAAGAGAGGCCAACGCCAAACCAGAATCGGCTGTCAAAACGGCCTTCATAAGGTACTGGTGGGGCAGTCTTGGGTCGTATAAGCGCCGAGACCAAGATATACAGCATGTAAAGACCCACAAGTACCAATCCGGGGATAAATGCCCCCATGAACATCTCGCCCGCGCTGGTAGAAACGATATCCAATTCGGACGGCATCGAAAACTCGCCCGTAGCATCCTTGTACATCGCCTTTCGTGCAGTACTCGCGATATCTGATGCACTGGACAATTGATCCGCCAGTAGGATCAGGACGATAGAAGGTGGAATAATCTGTCCGAGCGTCCCCGAGGCACAGATAGTGCCGGCAGCGAGTGGCCGGGAGTAATTGTGGCGCAGCATTGCCGGTAACGAAATCAAGCCCATCGCAATTACGGTGGCACCGACAATGCCTGTCGTTGCCGCAAGCAGGGTTCCTACGAAGACAACCGATATACCGAGGCCCCCTGGAATCGGTCCGAACAACTGGGCCATAGTGACCAGCAGATCCTCCGCGATCTTCGAGCGCTCCAACATAATGCCCATGAAGATGAAAAGCGGAACCGCGATGAGCGTGTCTCTTTCAACATCCCAGTACAAACTCCTGAAATTGGTCACCCCAGCCGTCAGCCATTCAACCGGCCCCCCCTCATGGAAATAGGCACTGATGTCTCCCTCCATTAGATAGCCAAAGAGAGCTGCAAGGCCCAGACTGACAATCGCCGAACCCGGCAGCGCGAAAGCTACGGGAAAGCCGGAACTCAACGCTCCGATCATCAGAATAAACAGGACCAGGAGAAAGAAGACTTCCATAATCGTCCGCGCCCTAACCGCTGAACCCGTTTCCAGTTGGAGCGTTGGAAACGGTGCCCGACGGATCTACGTCGCTGTTTTCTTCACCTTCAGAGGAAGATTCACCGACAAGATCAGCAACATTCGACAACAGATACGAACAGAACTGGAACAGCATGGACATTGAAAAGATGATCATGAAACCAACCATTAGATACTTTACATACATCCCAAAGCCCTGCTGGTAGATCTCAAAACTGAGTAAAGGACTGTTCAGGCTACTACCCTTCCCCCACATGCCAGTTATCAGGATGATCCAACACAGGGGTAGGCCCAGCAAGATCACGCCAATGGTATTGGCCCAAGCCTTGCCTCTCTTTGAAAAGTTGGTGTACAGAACATCGACCCGAACATGACCCTCCGTAACCAGCGCATAGGCACTTGCGAAGAGAAAAAGTCCGGCGTACCAGAAACGCACCAGGTCCCCCTGAAAAGGCTGCTCGTACGAGTACACAAAGCGGCTGATCACAATCGAAAACTCTGAAAGCACCACCATCAGCGCTAGCCAAATAAAACCCAGACTTCTTGTAAAAAACGCAATCACAAAACCCAGGACAAGGAGTGGGTAGTGAACGTACGTGCCGCGGAAAATCGGTCGGCCAAGGGACTTCGCCATGTCTTCGCCAACAAAAATCGCAAGCCAATCTTCTACCCGCAAAAAGGAGATTGCGATATCAACTATGCCGATAAGCACGAGACCCCAAAAACAGCCTCGGACAATGAAAGCGGCAACAGCACCGAGGCGATCTGCGTCACTCCACAAAGAAGCGTTCTGGCGCCTTCGGGCATATAAAGCAATCGCGATTGCCAAAACAAACCAACTGGCAAACTGCAGTCCGCCCTTGAATTTCAAGGAATCTGAAAATGGTTGGGCATCTGAACTTTGCCAATTCTGGATCAGGGCAAGTGTCCCCGGCCAATCCTGCCAAAATATCAGGTAGTTATGAAAAATATACAAAAGGCCCAATGTTGGGACGAGCCAGCCGAAAAACCGCATGATATTTGCAGTTACCGGCAACCCGTTACTAGATGATGCCATCCGTCAGGAATGACCACATTGGGCAGAGTCACCCACTACTCGTAACAAATAAAAGAGCAGTGCGCAAAAAAGCGGAGCCTTGCAGCTCCGCTTTTCCTCTGACCTGAGTGAGCGATTAAACGCCTACACCAAGGACGCGGTTCCGCTGACGCAGGTAGGGCTGGTCCGACAGATTCATCCAACGGCCAACATCCCTTCGCGTGGCGGCAAAACTCTCGTGAATTCTGTTAGCCAGTTCACTGTGAGCGCGAACCTCCTCGAAGACTTCCTCGGCAGCCTCACCAAAAGCGTCGTAGACGTCATCATTGAATTCTCGCACCTGAACACCTTGCTCGGTGATCAGCTTATCGAGTGCGGCGCCGTTTTTAGCGTTGTACTCTGACATCATGCGAGAATCCTCCTGAGCAGCGGCAGCTTTAATCAAGGCCTGATCGGTCTTTGAAAGACCATCCCACCAGCTCTTGTTCATGCCCACCGCAAGCATTGAAGCCGGCTCGTGCATACCCGGGAAGTAATAGTACTTGGCGGCCTCATAAAACTTCATGTACGAGTCATTCCAAGGTCCTACCCACTCAGTAGCATCAATTGCACCCGACATCAGGTTTTCATAAATCTGACTGCCCGGCAGGGAGACCGGTGACGCGCCTAGCTTAGCCATCACATCGCCGCCAAGACCCGGGATACGCATCTTCAGACCTTTGAGGTCATCTGCAGAATTAATCTCCTTGCGGAACCAACCTCCCATCTGCACACCCGTGTTTCCACAGGTTAAACATTTAAGGCCAAATTCACCTGACAGTTCATCCCACAATTCCTGACCGCCGCCCCAGTTAATCCAGGCATTGATCTCACTGTACACAAAGCCAAACGGTACGGCTGTAAAGTACGCCCAGCCCGGATGTTTGCCTTTCCAGTAGTAGTCCGCTGCGTGATACATCTGAGCGTTTCCAGATGCTACCTCATCAAAAGAGTCAAACGGCTTCACTCGCTCACCACTTGCGTAGTAGGTCACATTCAGACGACCGTCTGAAAGCTCGCTCAGGCTCTTAGCAAAACGCTGGGCGCCTGTGCCCAGACCTGGGAAATCGCGCGGCCAGGTTGTGACCATAGCGATCTCTGTACGAGCTTTTACGATTGCAGGCGCCGCCAGGGTGCCTGCAGCGACGGCCGTGCCCGCTCCTGCCTTTTTAAGAAAATCGCGTCTTTCCATGAATTCCTCCTCAACTGGTAGTTAACGTCATCTTAGAGTCTCGAAAAAGCTTTTCGAGATACCGTTGCTTTAGTATGGCAACTATGTAAACCGATGACAACGAGAATCCCAAGCGTAGCCAACAGACTAATATCTCAACGGGGTTGCCCTTAAAATCAACCTCAGGCAGCCTAAATCAATTGGCTATAACTCTGGTTTTCTTAAGTGCTCGAAATGGTCAGACCCTTGTCAACAGAACAACACACACTAAGAAAAATCGCAGAATCAACTCTTAAATATATGAAGAAAAAGGAAAAATCAAAAGAGCGCACTGCTCGAACAATAGCCATGAAGGGCGGGGGCTACTATAGCCAGCGCACCCGCGGCGCCAAGGATGTTATCGATAATGCTTCGGAGATGCTCGTTGAGGCCGCCGACGCAATTGACCTTCCAGACAAAGGAAGGGCGATCGTCCTTGCTGACTTTGGGGCGGCTGATGGTGGCACATCCGAAAGCGCGCTGAGAAAGTGTATTGAGCGGGTTCGGATGCGCTTCTCTGATGCACAGATTCAGATCAGTTATACCGACCTACCAAGCAATGACTTCAGCGCCTTATTTAAGAATCTTCTTGGATTCGGCTCCTTAACGGCTAACACCTATCTCACGGACATCGAGAATGTTTATGTAAACGCCTGCGGCATCGGCTTTCACAAACAACTCTTACCTGATGCATCACTGGATATTGGGTTCTCTGCAACAGCAATGCACTATATTTCTGAAAAGCCCGGCCCTATCGAAAATCATGTCCATATGGTGGGCGCGAGCAGCAACACGCTAACTGCCTATGCGGCCCAGGCGCAGAAAAACTGGAATGACCTTCTTCTTGCCCGCGCCAATGAACTACGACCCAATGGCCAACTTGTAATGCTGAACTTTGGTATCGATGAGGAAGGTCGCTATCTTGGTCACACCGGAGGCGTGAACATGTTTGATACTTTCGCCAATCTCTGGACCCAGATGCGTGACGAAGGCGTTATCTCCAGTGATGAATTTATCAACACTGCCTTTCCTCAATATTACCGAACGGTTGAAGAATTCTGCGCTCCGTTCAAAAACGAAGATTCACTGGTCTATCAAGCAGGATTGAGGCTTATCTCAGCTCGGACCGGAGTCGTGAAGTGTCCATACCGAAAAGCCTATGACGAGTCTGATGGAACGATGTCGGCCAGAGAATTTGCCCAAAGTTATATTCCGACGCTAAGGTCATGGAGTGAGGCTGTTTTTTTAAACGGTCTTGATGATGCCAGGCCACTGGAGCAGCGCCACTTGATCGTCGATGATTTCTATAAACGCTATGAGGATCGCGTCGCTTCGGATCCCGACGGTCATGCTATGGATTACGTCCATTGCTACCTAGCGGTCCGAAAAATCGCTGATCAGTCGTAGGCTCAATCCGGTCTCTGTATTATGCGTGCGGTCGTTCTCCCCGGAATCCGTAAAACGCTTGTCGTCGAGGATAATTACCCTGATCCTGTCCTGCGGGAGGAAAAAGGTGAGGTCATCGAGATTACCGCCTGTGGGGTCTGTCATTCTGACCTGCATGTCGTCGATGGCGAGTTCCCCAGCCCCTTACCCCTAGTCTTGGGTCATGAAGTCACCGGTGTCCACCCCAAATTGGGTCCCGTCCTGCTGTACGCCCCCTGGGGGTGCGGCGCCTGTCCACAATGCGCCGATGGTGACGAAATGATCTGCGCAAATTCCAATGAGGCCGGGTTGTTCACGAACGGCGGGTACTGCGAACGTATGTATGTTCCCGACCGAAAATATCTTGCCCCGCTTGATGGTCTGGATCCCATCACCGCCGCCCCGTTGGCATGCGGCGGACTGACGGCCTACCGTGCGGTTGACCACGGCATAAAGGCCTTGGCGCCAATGCAGCGTCAAGGGAGAGTACTTCTGATCGGCGTCGGCGGCCTTGGTCAATATGCCATCCGCTATCTGCGGCTTCTCACCAATGCAAAGATCATTGCCCTTGATGTCGCTGAAGACAAAAGATCCAGAGCCCTCGAACTCGGCGCAGACGAAGCAATTGGACCCGATGAAGATATCGCACCCTGCGACCTTATTATTGACTTCATTGGATCGGATATAACCCTTGCTACCGCAGCAGGCGCGGTAGCCCGCAAAGGCATGATTATTGTTGTCGGCCTCGGCGGAGGTCAGACAAACTTCGGCCTTGGAAAAGTGCCGCCGGAAGCACGATTCATGACCAGTTTCTGGGGTACGCGCCAGCAGATGGACGAATTGCTCGAGCTCGCCCGACGGGAACCCTCGATTATGCCTTCTGTTGAGACGCTGCCACTATCTGATGCACAGCATGCACACAACCGCCTTCGGGAGGGACGGGTCGCAGGCCGAGTTGTGCTTATTCCCTGATAGATTAGACGATCTGCTTTTAAATCCAGTATTACCGCGAGACAGTCCATCATGAACCGAACCGCTGATGATTTTCGGACAGCCTGTAACGATGCCGGCGTACACACAGTAGAACTGGGCACTCCGGACAGTCAAGGGCATATACGGGGTAAACGCATACCAGTCGACCGGTTCTTTGAGGTCACGGTGAACAGCGGGGCCAAAATTGCCGACGCCATATTTGTTTTTGATATTCAGAACGATCTTCCTGACAACGAGTTCGTCAACATGGACACCGGCTATCTCGACTGCACACTGGTACCAGAGATCAGTAGCGGACGCATCCTGCATCACCGTCCCGGCTACGCCATGGTATTCGCCTCGGTGGATAACGAGAATGGAGAACCGCACCCACTGGCACCACGTAACGTGCTTGCCCAGCAGATTGCGAAACTCAACCGTCAGGAACTGAATCCGGTTGTTGCGACCGAAATGGAATTCTATTTGACGACTCCGGACTGGCAGCCAGTGCAGGATCATATCCAGTACAGCTCCCTTACTGACCGTGTCGATCTTGAACCGGTTTTATATGCAATGCGTGAGGCACTGGCGGGCGCAGGTATCGAGGTGGAATCGTCAAATTACGAGTACGGTCCCGGACAAATTGAGATCAACACCGGTCCCGCTGATGCGATGCGTACTGCCGACAACACTGTTTTATTCAAGTCCATCGTCAAGCAGGTAGCGGTTCAACATGATCTGAGGGCAACTTTCATGCCGAAACCCTGGGCCGAGGCATCTGGCTCCGGGATGCATGTACACACCTCGCTTTCACGTGACGGCGAGAATGTATTCTCATCCTGCGACGGCGCCCCCGATGGCCTGATGGCAGGTTGGCTTGCGGGGTTAATGGAGCACGCACTTGCGATGACCTTTCTCGGCGCACCGACCAGTAACGGACCAAGGCGGATCCGCCCCTATACCTTTGCCCCTACCCATGTGAACTGGGGTCTGGACAATAGAACCGTTCTGGCGCGTTGCATATGTGAAGCGGGTTCCGCCGCCAACCGGATCGAGTATCGTTCAGCCGGTGCCGACGCCCATCCTCATCTCGTCATTGCCGGTATCCTGGCTGCCGGAGCAGATGGCATTGACCATTCACTATCCCCCGAAGAGATGAGCATCGGGGATACGTATACCAATCCCGGTGACGCTACTCCCCTGCCCGCCGACCTCGCAACAACTCTGGCGTCGTTTGAGGGATCTAAACTATCGCAATTGCTGGGCGACACCTTTTCAAAAAGCTATGCCTCCATTGCTGCCCACGAAGTAACCCATGCCGCTGAACATAATCCCGATCCTGATGCGGTAAGCGATTGGGAACGACAGCGACTGATGGAGCACAGTTAAAGGAAAATGACTTCTGCCGCGACATCGCCCGATATCGTAAGCCCCGCAATCTATCTGGAGGGGATTCCGCACCGCCAATTCAGTGAAATCATGGCTCATCCGGGGCTATTGTGGCACCCGTACCAGGATGGGGGTTTCTGGGTGGTCAGCCGACACAGCGATGTCAAAGCCGTTTCCAAACAGCCAAAACTTTTTTCGTCGGCTGTCGGACACACCAATCTGTGGGACCTCGAGGCAGATGCCCTCGAGGCGCGGCGCTCGATCATCGATACCGATGCTCCTGATCACACCCGCATCCGCCGGCTCGTAAGTAAAGTATTCACGCCCCGCAACATCAACCTGTGGGAGAACGTTACCCGCGAGATTGCCTGCGAACTGTTGGATGACTTTCAGCGCGAAGGTGGGGGGGATTGGGTGAACAAGGTAGCAGCGCCGTTGCCCATACGCGTCATTCTTTCCATTCTTGGCGTTCCCGTCAGTGACGCTGATTATCTGGTTGAGTTATCCAACTATCTCGTCGAGGGCACAACAGATAAACCTACGCTTGCGCCGGACGCTTTCGGAAACACGACCGACCTGCGCCTTCTGCCTTTCAGATCGCCCGCCAGTCATGCGCTCTTTGAATATGGAGAGCAACTCGGACTAAAACGCAAGTCAGACCCGAAAGAGGATGTTGTGACACAGCTGGTTATGGCGGAAGAAGACGGCAACCGGCTATCGGCAGCAGAGTACCGCAACCTATTTCATGTATTGGTGTTTGCGGGAAACGAAACCACGCGTACCGCCATCGCTCACGGAGCCATGGCCTTCGCCGAATTTCCTGATCAATGGAAACGTCTTGAGAACGATGGAGAGATCGGAGCGCCCGCCGTGGAGGAACTCCTTCGCTGGGCAACACCTGTCCTGCATATGCGCCGCACCGCTACTGCTGATACCGAGTTGTCGGGAACTCCTGTCTCTCAGGGAGACAAAGTGGTCATGTGGTATTCAGCAGCTAATCGTGATCCTGCGGTTTATGAGCACCCGTTTGACTTTGATGTTAGTCGCGAGACAAATTCCCACTTCTCTTTCGGAGGTGGAGGGCCGCATTTTTGTCTCGGCGCGTTTCTTGCGCGTATGGAGATCCGAATCCTTCTAGAGGAAATGTTAAACCGTAAAATGGCCCTGCGCCAGGTAGGCGCCGCTACCC
>JABJIU010000206.1 GCA_018661145.1 Pseudomonadota bacterium
AAAATCATATCGTCTTTTGCAACATCCGACACATTCTTTATGATTGCCGGTGTATCGGCGGAAAAGGTTTTTCCTACAACCACGTCGGTCGGAATAGGTATCTCACTGCCACTTGCCGCAGCGTCTTCAATCAGTTTTTTTGCTTGATCTATCAGATCTCGCTCAACCAGGGAATTGCCCACGGGATACCCTGCGGCTGCGATAAAAGTATTGGCAATTCCACCACCTGGAATCAACTGATCGACTACATGAGATAAAGATTCCAGCACGGTTAACTTGGTTGACACCTTGGACCCACCCACGATTGCTGCCATAGGCCGCGCTGGGGAATCCAATGCTTTGCCTAGCGCTTCAAGTTCTGTGGCAAGTAAAGGTCCGGCGCAGGCCACTGGCGCAAAACGGGCCACCCCGTGAGTCGAGGCCTGGGCACGATGGGCTGTGCCAAAAGCATCCATTACAAATACATCGCAAAGCGTCGCCATTTTTCGCGACAGACCTTCGTCGTCTGCTTTTTCACCAGTGTTAAAACGTACGTTTTCGCAAAGAACGACCTCCCCCTCTTCAACCTCGACACCATCCAGCCAGTCAGGAGCCAGGCGCACCGTTTGATTGAGTAAAGTGCCAAGATGTTCTGCAACCGGCGCCAGCGAGTACGTACTCTCGAATTCTCCTTCCGTTGGGCGTCCCAGATGTGACATCAACATTACCCTGGCACCCGCGTCGACTGCCGCCTTGATTGTGGGAAGCGCTGCGCGAATTCGGGCGTCACTGGTGACAACGCCGTCCTTAACAGGAACGTTCAGGTCTTCACGGATCAGCACACGCTTCTTCGCGAGATCCTGATCGGTCATCTTAAGTACATTCATAGAGCAAACAGTAGATTAGCCTGAGGGAGAACCTGCAAACTATCGCGGTAACTTTTCATTCGCGACAACGGTAGTCAATACCCTGAACAACGGACCCGCCGGTGATCACACCGGCGGTACAGAATTATCGATTAGGGTGCGTTCATCAAGGCGACGCAGGTATCCAGCATACGGTTGGAAAAACCCCATTCGTTGTCATACCAGGAACAGGCTTTTACGGTTGTGCCGTTGACGACACGGGTCATGGCAGCATCATAAGTAGATGAGGCAGGGCAGTGATTGAAGTCCGAGGAAACCAGGGGCTTGTCGTTGTAATCCAGTATTCCCTTAAGCGGGCCATCAGCTGCCGCGCGCATGATCTCATGGACCTCTTCTACTGATGTCTCGCGGGCCGCCTCAAAGGTAAGATCGACCATCGATACGTTAATCGTGGGTACCCGAATCGCGAAGCCATCCAGCTTTCCATTGAGTTCCGGCAGCACCAGCCCCACCGCAGCCGCGGCACCGGTCTTGGTCAGAATCATCGACTGCGTTGCTGAGCGGGCGCGCCTCAGATCTGAGTGGTAGACATCTGTCAACACTTGATCATTGGTATAGGCATGGATCGTGGTCATCAGGCCTCCGACTACCCCAATCGAATCGTGAAGCGGCTTCACCAGCGGCGCCAGACAGTTGGTGGTACACGAAGCGTTCGAGATAACGGTATCACTTGCTTTGAGCACATCATGATTTACGCCGTAAACGACCGTCGCATCGACATCCTTGCCGCCAGGTGCGGAGATGATGACTTTCTTGGCACCGCCCGCAAGGTGGGCGCTAGCCTTTTCCTTGCTGGTAAAAAAGCCTGTGCACTCCATGACGACGTCAACACCAAGCTCCCCCCATGGCAACTTGGCGGGATCTCGCTCAGCGAGCACTTTGACGCGGCTTGTGCCAACCACAAAGGCATCGCCATCCACACTGACGTCTTGACCGAAACGGCCGTGCGCGGTGTCGTACTGCAGCAGGTGGGCGTTGGTGGCTGCATCACCAAGATCATTGATCGCAACCACTTCAAACTGGTCCTGCTGACCTGACTCAAACATCGCACGAAACACATTACGGCCAATCCGGCCAAAACCATTAATTGCCACTTTGATCGCCATGGGCTGATCTCCTTAAGAAATGAAAAACTTTTCTGTTCTGCGATTTTCTGCGCCTGAAGCGCTTGAAAGCACCCTGATAGTCCGCCCCTACATCAGCGATTCCACCTGCCCCACAACATTTTCTACGGTAAAGCCAAAATATTTGAAGGCTTCGTCAGCCGGTGCTGATTCACCGAAACGGTCAATCCCAACGACCGCTCCGCCAAGGCCGACATACTTTAGCCAGCCAGCCGTCACACCCGCCTCAACTGCCACCCGCGCGGTTGCGGAAGGAGGCAAGACTGAATCACGGTAGGCTTCATCCTGAGCATCAAAAACATCGGTGCTTGGCATGGAAACCACACGGATTTTCCGACCCTTTTCTCTCAGAGCCGCGGCCGCATCCATAGCAAGCGCGACCTCAGAGCCAGTGGCGATGATAATTGCATCCGGTACGCCCTCACAATCCAAAAGCACGTAGCCGCCCTTCGCAATACCACTGATCTGGACAGCAGTGCGAGCCTGATGCAGGAGATTCTGCCGGGAAAGCGCCAAACTGGTTGGGCCGTCAGTACGCTCAATCGCGCAACGCCACGCGACGGCCGTCTCTACTGCGTCACAGGGGCGCCACAACGACATATTGGGAATCAACCGCAGGCTTGCAGTGTGCTCTACCGGCTGGTGCGTGGGGCCATCTTCACCGAGCCCGATAGAATCGTGTGTGAAAACAAACACCTGACGAATTTTCATGAGCGCCGCCATTCGCAAAGCGTTGCGCGCGTAGTCGGAGAAAACCAGGAACGTAGCGCAATAGGGGATCAGGCCCCCGTGCAGTGTGAGCCCGTTACCGAGCGCCGCCATCGCAAATTCGCGCACCCCAAAATAAATGTAGTTGCCAGCGGCATCCTCCCGGGAGATGCCTTTGGATCCAGACCATAAAGTGAGGTTGGATCCCGCCAGATCTGCTGACCCCCCAATAAGTTCTGGCAAAAAAGGGCCAAATCCATCGAGCGCCAACTGGGAGGCTTTGCGGCTCGCAACTGTCGGTCCATCGGCGTTCACCGAGTCGATAAAGGCCTGTGACTTCTCTGTCCAGTCTAGGGGAAACTCGCCGGCCATCCGTCGCTCAAATTCGCCGGCGAGGTCAGGATGTTCTACGCGATAGGCCTCAAAACGCTCGCGCCATTCATGCTCGCGGGATGCACCCTGTGCGGCAGCATCCCATGCCTCGCGCACATCATCAGGAATTTCAAACGGCCCATGGGGCCAGCCCAGTGTCTCGCGCGTCAGGGCAATTTCATCGTCGCCCAACGGTGCGCCATGACAAGACTCTTTGCCCTGTTTATTGGGAGAGCCCCAGCCAATGACGGTTCGACAGCAGATCAAAGACGGCTTGTCTGAATCTCCTTGGGCTTCGTCAATCGCCTGTGAGATCGCGTGTGGATCATGGCCATCGACATCTTCAATCACCTGCCAGCCATAGGCTCGAAAACGCGCGGGGGTGTCATCGGTGAACCATCCTGATACTTCACCGTCAATGGAAATACCGTTATCGTCCCAAAAAGCAATCAATTTGCCTACACCCAGAGTCCCCGCCAACGAACAGGCCTCGTGGGAGATACCTTCCATCATGCAGCCATCGCCCATAAAGACATAAGTATGGTGATCAACCACTACATGCTGAGCGCGGTTGAACTGGGCCGCAAGAACCTTCTCGGCAAGCGCCATACCAATGCCGTTGGTGATTCCCTGGCCCAGGGGTCCTGTTGTCGTTTCCACGCCCGGAGCATATCCGTACTCAGGATGACCGGGCGTTCGGGAGTGCAACTGGCGAAATTTCTGAAGCTCGCTGATGGGCAGGTCGTAACCACTCAGATGCAACAAAGCATAGTGCAGCATCGAACCATGCCCGTTAGAAAGAACAAATCTGTCGCGATCGGGCCACGTCGGGTTCGCAGGATTATGTTTCAGGTAGTCACACCACAGCACTTCTGATATGTCGGCCATACCCATAGGCATTCCGGGATGTCCGCTTTTGGCCTTTTGCACCGCGTCCATACTGAGGGCCCGGATGGCATTTGCCTTACTTCTTCGGTCAACTGCGCTGGCAGCGCCTGTTGTTGCCGTACTCATGATTGTTTCTCGCGTGATGTTTTGAGCGCATTCCGGCAGTCGATTTTCCGGAACCCAAGATAGCCTAATCCTGAGCGACTCACAGACAGGAGCCTGTACGCATTGGGTAATTCGGGGCGCTCACTATGCCGGGCCAGAACCAAAAGGTATAGCAAATAATATTGATATGGTGCATAACCTTTTTCCTATTTTTTCAGGGGTTTTCATTCTCTCGTATCCAGCGAATCCACAACCGATGAAGCTCCGGGGTAATAGCAGCAATCGCAGAACGTTTCGTGAACTTCCGGCAATCAAGGACGTTGCCCGGTATCGTCGAAAAAACACCCCCGGCCTCTCTCAGGATCAGGCTGCCCGCCGCGTAGTCCCACATCCGCTGACCCCCATGCAGATAAAGCTGCACCCTTCCTGCAGCAACCCAGCACCACTCAAGGACCGAAGACCCCAGATTGCGCTGTGATCGATATGGAGGGTAACGCACCAACGCGTCCGCAAGACCAGAGACCAAACGCTTGTAGTCTATGTTTGCGACACATTCGCGAAGGGCCAACGGACTCTGAGGCGTCTTGAGGGGCGTGCCACCGAGATAAGCACCTTCTCCAGCGCTGGCACTGAAGCATTCCCGGCGGACGGGATCATAGACCACGCCCAATTTCGGCTCTCCTTTAACTACCAACGCCAACGACACGCCGTAAAAAGGAAACCCCATCGCGAAGTTGGTCGTACCATCCAGAGGATCCAACGCCCAGAACCCGGTCTCCTGGCCATCAGTCACGATTTGCGCCTGCTCACCATGATCCATTTCTTCTCCCATAAAGGAGAATTCGGGCCAACGGCTTGTAAGTTGGGTCGAGATGATGCGCTGCATCTCATGATCAAGATCGGTGACGATGCTGCCGTCTGCTTTGGCCTCGGCATGACGCAGGCCAAAGTTCGAAAGGCCTGTTTGCTCAGCTGCATCAACGATAATCTGACACAGGGCTGAAAGCTCCGGAAGGCCGCTCATGCGAGGTCCCGGATAAGATAATAGATATTAATAATCAATAACTTAAGATTATTTAATGCTGAAAGCGCCAAACGGATAATCAGAATTTCAATTCGATGAACGAATGGACGACATCCATAAAGGGCATTCTATCTTTGCGAGTGAGGGAAAGAAACCTTCTTGCTCTTATAAATGAAGGAAAGCACACCAGAACAGATGACCCATTACCAACAACCCGCTAAAATCGGTTTTCCGAGGCCCACGTTCTGCATCATACAAGTTTCCCCTCTACCCCACCCCTGATCGCCTCTGGTACGGTCAACGGGATCGCTGTTTCAGTTTTGGCCTCCTACAGAATCCCACGTGCTCTAGGACTGTCACTGCTCATCCACACCATACTTATCGGCGGGATTGGCTTCGTTGCCGCCAAACCGGTAAATACTCCCCCGAGTTTAGCGATGGTTGAGGTATTACTGCTGCCGAGCGGAGGCTCTAAACAAGAAGTAGTCGCGACTGAATCGGCCCAAACTGACGCCACGCGAATCAATCAGTTGGATGCGGAGCAACCGCTCATCAAACGCTATCACAATGAAATTGACTCTCTTCAGGCAAGTCTTGATCGCCTGAACCGTGAAGTCTTCATCAGTGCTACAAAAATGCCTGATGACTATAGCGCCTGGATGAATCGTTGGCGCCAGAGAGTGGAAGGGGTGGGAAACCAATACGCCCAGCAAGAAGATCTCACTCATTTGCATGGACAGGTCCTTTTGGCAGTATCTGTTGACGCCAACGGGCATGTTCAGTCGGTAACGGTTTTGAATTCTTCCGGCAAAGCGCCTCTTGACGAGGCAGCCCAACACATCGCCCGCCTTGCAGGCCCTTTTGATCCTCTACCTTTAGCAGTCCGGAAAGAGGTCGATGTGCTGCACATTACGAGAACCTGGCGCTTCACGGCGTCGGGGACTCGCGTTAGCTTTTGAAGATGACGTCAGAAACTGACTTTCCCTCGCTTGCGAACCACTTCCTGGTCGCAATGCCCGAACTGCAGGACCCCAACTTTCACCAAACGGTGACCCTGGTCTGTCAGCACGATGAAAACGGCGCCCTGGGCGTGGTGATCAACCGACCGATGGAACACCTCATGATGAATGACGTCCTGAGCCAACTCGAACTTAATGTCACAAATGATCAGCCTATGGTGCATGCGCCGGTCTACGTTGGAGGGCCAGTGCATAATGAATTGGGCCTGGTGCTGCATAAGGGTCTGGGCGAGTGGCAGTCGACCATACCTGTGGGCGAGACGATGGGTCTCACCTCTTCGCGCGATGTGCTGGAATCAATGGCAAACGGCTTCGGGCCGGAAAACGCCCTACTCAGCCTTGGCTACGCCGGTTGGGGTGCCGGCCAACTCGAATCTGAGATCCACCAGAATTCCTGGCTGACGGTAAAAGCCGACCCTGCTGTCGTTTTTGAGACGCCCCCTCATGAACGATGGCACAAATCCCTGCAGACCATGGGGCTGGATCTCTCAAGGCTTGCTTCCGGGGCAGGACACGCATGAGCACCACCGCGATGGGATTTGATTTTGGCACCAAACGCATCGGTGTTGCGGCCGGACAAAACCTTACAGGAACGGCACAAGGCATCGCAACGGTGAGCAATTCCGGTAAAGATGGCCCCTGGGGAGAGATTCAGGGACTCATCGGCCAATGGCAGCCCGATATCCTCGTTGTTGGCCTACCGCTAGGTAAAGACCGCGCCGAAACGCCTCTCAGTAATACCGCACGGAATTTTGGCGCTGAACTTGCATCCCGGTTTAAGTTGCCGGTTGATTACATTGATGAAACTTTGACGTCACGAGCGGCGGAGAATCTTGTTTCTGAGGCTACCCCCTCAGGAAAGCGCATAATCGGAAAACGACAGGAACTTCGTGATCAGATTGCAGCTGAACTTATTCTCAGCACCTACTTTTATGAACAGGGTCAGTAGAGCTATGCCGTCTCAAGCAATAAATACATCATCGCGAACACCTCAGGTAGATGATGCCGGGCGTCTCAAGCATTTTTTGACGATTGAGGGTCTCGACAAAGCGCAGTTGCTACGACTGCTCGATTCGGCGAGTGCTTTCATAGGAGCCGACACCGAGAAACAAAAAGAACAGGCCTCTTTGCTTGAAGGTCACACGGTTGTGAATCTCTTCTTTGAAGACAGCACCCGTACCCGTACCACCTTCGAGATCGCAGGTAAACGGCTTGGTGCCGCCGTCATCAACCTTAATCCTTCCCGAATGTCGACCCGCAAAGGAGAAACTGTCCTGGATACGGTCCGGACACTCGAGGCGATGGATACGGACATCTTCGTGGTACGTGACCACGCAAGCGGTACCGCGCACCTGATCGCCCGGCACGTACCGCCGCATGTGCACATCATTAATGCAGGCGATGGCCGTCATGCTCATCCGACCCAGGCGATGCTGGACATGTATACCATCCGAGAGCACAAAGGCGATATCTCGAACCTGCGCTTTGCGATCGTCGGTGATATCTTGCACTCACGAGTAGCGCGGTCTCAGATCGCGGCCCTAAATCTGCTCGGCGCCCGAGAAGTGCGCGTGATCGCGCCAGCAACATTGCTGCCCACCGAAATTGAGCGCCTTGGTGTGACCGCTTTCACGGATATCGACGAGGGCCTCAAGGACATCGACGTCATCATGATGTTACGCCTGCAGCTTGAGCGGATGGAAGGCAAATTGATCCCCAGTACGCAGGAGTACTTCCGTTGTTATGGGCTCAATCGGGTACGCCTCAATCGAGCGGCACCCGGCGCTGTTGTGATGCATCCAGGGCCCATGAACCGCGGGCTTGAAATTGCCTCAGATGTCGCCGACAGTGAGCGCTCGTTGATTCTTTCGCAGGTCACCAATGGCATTGCGGTAAGGATGGCAATCATGGCGCAACTGGTTGATGCAGCGGGAGTCCAGACCGCTTGAAAATTCGCATCAGAAATGGACGCGTCATTGATCCGGTGTCGCGTGAAAACTCGGTTCGTGACGTATTCGTCGACCATGGCTTCATCGTCGATCCAAGAGGCGCGGGAGACGATTTCCCGGCAGACCACGAGATTGATGCAAGCGGCTGTATCGTCTGTCCCGGGCTCGTGGATCTTCAGGCACGGCTTCGGGAGCCCGGCGAAGAACACAAAGCCACGATGCAAAGCGAACTCTCCGCCGCAATAGCTGGAGGGATTACAAGCGTCTGCGTACCGCCCGACACCAATCCGGTTATTGACACACCAGCCATGGTGCATATGGTCCGCCAGCGGGGTCGGCGCATTCAGAAGGCGCGGGTATACCCGCTTGGGGCGCTTACGGTGGGGCTTGCCGGTGAGCAACTGACAGACATGGCTGCGTTACGCGATGCCGGCTGCACTGCAGTCAGTAATGCCAATCGCATCATTGACAATACCCTGGTGATGCGTCGGGCGATGCAATATGCGAGCACCTTTGACCTAACCGTCTTTCTGACGCCGCTGGATCATTGGCTCAAAGGAAATGGCTGCGTACACGAAGGAGAAGTCAGCACCCGACTCGGCCTACCCGCCGTCCCGGAAGCGGCGGAAGTCGTCGCTCTGGCAAGGGACCTTGCACTCATCGAAACCACCGGG
>JABJIU010000128.1 GCA_018661145.1 Pseudomonadota bacterium
AGACATACACACCTTCTCCGCGCGAAATAACGAGCGGGCCCTGTTCTTCATGGGCTGCAAGGTTTGTATAGGGGTGCAGTGCGTGAGCGATGTCCTTTTTCTGAGTTTCGCTGATAGGTTTGTTCATGGAGGCCTCGATGGTGCCGGTGAGAATGTGATGTTGGCTAACGGTGAGTTTTTGACATAACTGGGAAACATTCTGCCTTTAAAGTCTGCAATCAACAAGCGCAGGTTATCGGGGCTCCGCCACCGAAGAAGTACCGGTACGGCCTCCCGACCTCCAGCAACACATCAGGCACGAAAGCCGCCCGGACCTTGGTTCTGCGATTTGGCCGAGACCAGTTGCCATGCCTCTGCCGTGAAGCTCTTGGAGGGCATCGCAATGTCAGATGTTTGATAGGCTTTCGACGGATCACCCGTCAAAGTGGAGTTGATGAGTCAGGCTCTTTAACTTGTGAAGTTCCTGAGAAAGGCCGACAATCGGCACCATCAGTGCAAGGATTAGCATCGTTGTCCGCGATATTCGGGTCGGGACTCTGTACGGAGCCGGGCCAACTGGACGATATTTTCACATGATGCTCAAACGGTTATCGGGTTGGTGCTGACTTAGCAGGACCCACATTGCAAAGGAGTCAGGAAGATGGATACAGCCGTCAAGGAAGTCGTAGGCCATTACATTGGTGGCCAGTTGGTTTCAGGGTCCAGCGGACGTTTCGGTGACGTTTACAACCCAGCCACGGGTGACGTAGCTCGAACGGTCGCGTTGGCGAGTGCCGACGAAGTACGCCGGGCTATCGACAACGCGGCAGAGGCATTGGTGGGCTGGGCTGAGGTGCCGCCGGCGCGGCGGGTGCAGGTGCTGTACCGTTACCGCGAGTTGCTGATCCAGAATATCGACGAATTGGCACGACTTCTTTCTTCTGAGCACGGTAAGACGGTTGAGGACGCGAAGGGGTCAATTACGCGCGGACTGGAAGTAGTCGAGTTCGCCTGCGGTATTCCCCAACTGCTGAAGGGCGAGTTCAGCGAAGGTGTTGCCGGCGGTGTCGATTCGTGGAGCATGAGACAGCCGCTTGGAGTGGTTGCAGGAATTACCCCCTTCAATTTCCCCGCCATGGTGCCAATGTGGATGTTTCCTGTTGCGATTGCGTGTGGCAATACCTTTATTCTCAAGCCCTCTGAGCGCAATCCTTCCTGTGCCGGATATATGGCACGGCTGATGACGGAAGCGGGTTTACCGGATGGTGTTCTCAATGTGGTTAATGGCGATAAAGAGGCCGTTGATACCCTGTTGACGGATCCAACCGTCCAGGGGGTCAGTTTTGTGGGGTCGACCAATGTGGGCGAATACATCTACCGGACGGGATGCGCACACGGCAAACGCGTTCAGGCGCTTTGTGGTGCAAAGAATCATATGGTCGTTATGCCCGATGCAGATATGGGGCAGGTGGTCGATGCTGTTATGGGGGCAGCGTACGGCTCCGCCGGAGAACGCTGCATGGCGATTTCAGTGGTCGTGGCAGTGGGTGATGACACGGCCGACCGCATGATGGAGCAACTCGTTCCGAGGATCGAAACCCTGAAGGTCGGCGCCTATGATCAGGATGGCGTTGAAATGGGTCCTGTGATCACACCGGATGCCCGTGATCGGATCAAAGGTTATATCGACCGTGGTGTTGAAGAGGGCGCTGATCTCGTTGTTGATGGCCGCGATATTTCGATTTCAGGGTATGAGGCGGGATGCTTTGTCGGAGCGACCGTATTTGATCGGGTGACGTCTGAAATGGATATCTATCGCGATGAGATTTTCGGACCGGTCCTATCGGTGGTTCGTGTCGATAACTACGAAGAGGCCCTGAAACTAGTTAATGACCATGAGTATGGAAATGGGACGGCAATCTTTACCCGTGACGGCGATACGGCGCGTGATTTTGGTCATCGCGCCCGAATCGGCATGGTGGGGGTCAACGTCCCGATCCCGGTCCCGCTCGCCTTCCACAGTTTCGGCGGTTGGAAACGTTCACTCTTTGGTGATCACTATATGCACGGGCCTGAAGGCGTTCGCTTTTATACCCGAATGAAAACGCTGACCTCGCGCTGGCCCTCTGGTATTAAGGAAGGTGCAGTATTCAATTTCAAGGCAGGCGGCGAACACTAAGCGCTCACCAGAATTCTCACCCTCGATGCCGGGGTAGCAGATTCGTTACTGATCGAGTCTCAGGTTGTCGATCAGGCGAACTGAACCGACACGGACGGCGATTAGCGCTTGAGCGTGTTCGAGAGGAGTTGCCTGAGGTTCGGAAATCCAGTGGCCCGGGTCACGGACTTCGGCGTATTCCACAACGAGTCCATCAAGGCTCAGACATTCCATCATGATGGCTGAGAGCCTACCCGGGTCTCTTTCTCCGGATGACCAGGCGTCGCGCGCTGCGAGCAGTGCGGGGTAAATTCGTTGCGCCCGGGTCTTCTCATCGGTGCTGAGCAGAACGTTGCGCGATGACAACGCAAGACCTGAATCTTCGCGAACAGTGGGGCACACCACAACTTCCGGATAACCCATGTCCCGGGCAAGGTCCGAGACCACTAGTGTCTGTTGAAAATCTTTTTCGCCAAAATACACTCGGGCAGCGCCTACAGTGCGAAACAGTCGCTCCACGATGGTCGTTACACCATCGAGGTGTCCGGGCCTGAATTGCCCCTCGAGGCCTGAGCCATGAGGTCCGGCCGAGAGTGTTTTGATCTCGTTAATATCAGAGATCTCGGGAAAAAACTGATGAAGGCTTCCCATAAAAACCATGTCACAACCATGGGACTTGAGCAAAGCGAGATCAGACTCGGTGTCCCTGGGGTAAGCGTCGTAGTCTTCGGCGTCTTCAAATTGGAGCGGGTTGATGAAAATGCTGGCGCAGCACGCGGTATTCTCGTTGCACGCCCGGGTAACGAGCGACAGGTGTCCACTGTGTAGTGCACCCATGGTAGGCACGAAACCGATGGTGCGTCCGTGGTCGCGCTGTGCAGAACACCAGCGCGCGGCCTCGGTAGGGGAATCAAGATGCAACATGGCGTCAAACAGTATGACATGCTGCACTGCAGCATGTCCACGTGGGCCACCTTCCGATGGCCACGGCAAGCGGCGTCGGCACTGGGTTCAGGAGCGGTTTGCGACGACTTCTTGGCCGACCACTTCCGACTCCTCATCTACGAGGTCCGCGGGGAAACCGGGCGCAAGCAATTGATCGGTGCAGGCGTCTTCTAGTCGGCGGACGATATTTGTAGACCACTCACCACCGCCATATCGATCCTGCCCATCTTCAAAGATCTTAAGCAGCAAGGGTGAAATTTCCAACGGCACGTCTGCGCGATCAGCAATGGCCTGAAAGAGTGACAGATCCTTCACCACCAGGTCCATAGTGAAGTTGACGTTCCGGCTTCCGTTCAGGATGACCTGACTCTCGGTTTCGTGCACAAAGGAGTTGCCGGATGAGATCCGGATAGCTTCGAAGGTGGTGTTGAGATCAATTCCGACCTTGTGCATGGTCATCAGCGCCTCACCAAGTGACGCCAAGTTAACGGAAGCAAGATAATTGGTCATGACTTTCAGTGTTGAGGCAGATCCCAGGGGGCCGGTATGAAGGACACGGCGACCCATCGTCGTCAGCACCGGTAATACTTTTTCGAATGTGGCTCGTTCCGTTCCGGCAAAAATAGAGATATTGCCCGAGGCGGCACGATGACAGCCACCGGATACGGGGCAATCGATCGGCTCACCGCCGGCGGCCGAGACCTTTTGTCCCAGACGGGAGACCTCAAGCGCGTCAGTGGTGCTCATTTCGGCCCAGATTTTGCCCGGGGCCATTGATTGCAGCACGCCATCGTCACCTTCCATCACGGCGGCACTTGCGGCAGGGCTTGGCAGGCAGGTGATCAGAAGGTCAACGTTCCGCATGATCTCGGCGGGGCTTGCACCAATGTGGGCACCCTGATCTGAAAAAGCATACTCAAGATCCGGATCTAGGTCCCGGACGGTCAGGTCAAAGCCGTTCCTCAGCAGTGTACCGGCGAGTTTCCCCCCGACATTGCCGAGGCCAATGAATCCGATCTTCATGCTGTCTCCCAGGATGCGAATGACCTTCGTAGATGGACTCTACGAACCTAGCGCGTACAAGTCAGCACGGTAGCGCTCAGCTTTTTTAAGGTAGCTTTCAACGTTACGGCTGAGTTGCTCAACCTCTTCATCAGTAAGTTCCCGGACCACCTTTGCGGGAGAGCCGATAATCAGCGACCGGGAAGGAAAGCGTTTGCGTTCGGTCACCAAGGCATGAGCGCCAACGAGACTGTTCTCACCAATTTCTGCAAAATCGAGGACGACGGCACCGTTTCCGATCAATACCTTGTCGCAGATCGTACATCCATGAATGACCACGCTGTGACCGACCGAGACATCGTCGCCAATGGTCACCGGTACGCCTGCGTCGACATGGATCACCGTGTTGTCCTGGATGTTGCTTCTCGCGCCCACCGAGATCTGATCGTTATCTCCGCGCAGGACAGCTCCGAACCACACACTTGATCGGGAGCCGAGGCTAACCGATCCGATCACGTCAGCACTTGGGGCGACATAGACGCCGTCGGCCACTTGCGGAATCTGGTTCCCCAGTTGGTAGATCATCGTGGTGCTTCCGGTGTTAGCCTTACTTTCTTTGTTGCCCGGTAGATCAGGAGAGTCGGGTAAAGGCGGGATGTTCATCAGACAGCAGCGTTCCTTTTCGCAGCTGGCCGATCAGTCCCGAGAGTCGGTCGAGCACCTTCTTCTTTACGGTGAATTCGACCTCAAAGATGTCCGCGGTTTCCCGAAGGCTCATCAGGTAATCATCACTGGTACGGATGTCATCCACTAGATTAAGATGATGAGCCTGGCTACCCAGCCAGTGCTCACCGGTCGCTACCGCGTCCAAATCGATCACCGGCCGACATTCCTTGACGAAGTCTTTGAACAGCGTATGTGTCTGTTCCACCTCTTCTTTGACTTTGGCGCGGGCCCGGTCAGTGGTTTCCCCCAGCATGCTAATGGTACGTTTGTATTCGCCGGCCGAGATCTGTTCGTAGTCAATATCGTGTTTCTTCAGAAGCCGGTTAAAGTTGGGAATCTCAGCAACAACGCCGATAGACCCGATGACAGCAAAAGGGGCTGCGAGTATCCGGTTGGCAACACAGGCCATCAGGTAGCCACCGCTTGCAGCCACTTTGTCGACTGATACCGTGACGTGAACCCCGGCGTCACGAAGGCGCATGATTTGAGAGGCAGCAAGGCCGTAGGCGTGGACCATGCCACCGGCGCTTTCCAGACACACGACGACTTCATCATCTTCGCGAACCCCCACCAGAATTGCCGTGACTTCCTCTCGCAGCAATGCCACTTCACTCGCCCGTATATCGCCATGAAAGTTCAGCACAAACACCCGCTTTTTCGGATCCTCCGGGGTGTTTTTCTGAGCCTTGGCTTCAGCTTTTCGCTCCTTCTTCTGTGTTTTTTGGTGTTTTTTTATCAGTGCCGGCGCCAGAGTAGCCATCTCGAGCGCATCCGCCATTTCCCGATATCGGTCGTTAATGCGTCTGACCTCAATCTGTTCCGCGGGCGCGTGGCGATTGCGCATGGCAATGCCGACGAGACTCATAAGCACGCCCACAATCATCAGAAAGAGCGTTAGTACTTTTGCGAAGAACAGGCCGTATTCCGCCAGGTAGGCCATAGGGATTTCCAGAGCGCGTCCAAAGGGACGGCGAGTGTAGCATTGGCGGAACCATTTCGTGATATGTTCGGCCGGTCAAAACATCTTCAAGAGAGCTCAATATGCAGAACACCCAAGCGCAGCTCAGCCGGGGGCACGTCACCCGATGAATCGGCAGACAGCGGATCTGTACCGTGCCTTGTGGGCGCAGGTTTCGGCCGACTCGATCACACGCTGGCTTAAGGAGATGATCGCCATCCCAAGTGAAAACCCGATGGCGGATGCAGCGCGGCCAGGCCATCGCGAGCAGGAGATCGGGGAATATTATCTTGAGCAGATGCGCCAGTTGGGGCTGACCGTTGGCTCACGCGAGGCGGCACCCGGTCGTCCTAACGTCTTCGGTACCCGGGCAGGCAGTAAGGATCATCCATCACTGATGCTCTGTGGACATCTGGATACCGTGCCGACAGAAGGATATGACGAACCTTATGCGCCTCATGAAAGGGACGGACGCATTTACGGACGCGGTTCCTGCGATATGAAAGCGGGACTCGCGTGTTACCTCGAAGTGGCGCGGTTGCTTCAGGATGCAGATGTGACGCTTTCCGGGTCATTGATGCTCTGTGGTGTTGCCGATGAGGAATGGCAGATGATTGGCTCGCGCGAGATTGGGCGTAACGGACCATTTGCTGATCAATGCATTATCGGAGAGCCTTCGAACCTTGCGGTGTGTCCCGCTCACAAGGGCCAGTACGGTTTCTTTATCCGGACTTTCGGTAAAGCGGTGCACTCCAGCATCCCAGAGCAGGGAGAGAATGCAATCGAACGGATGGCGCGGGTAGTGAACGCACTTTCGGACTACAACGAAGAACTGGCAACTCGGGACCCTCACCCCCTTTGTGGGCACGGCACCTACAGTCCTGGGGTGATTCGCGGAGGTGATCTGGCCAGCGCCGTGCCTGATTTTTGCGAACTCGAGATCGATCGTCGTATTCTTCCTAGCGACGTGGCTGAGGATGTCCGTAAAGACATCGCCCAGCGCCTGGAACCGCTAAAACAGCAAGATCCGGGATTCCGGTACGAGTTAAGCGATCCCTCATGGGACATTCCAGCAAATGACTTGTCCGTGGAAGCGCCAGTGGTCCAGTCACTGCTGAATGCTTCGACAGAGTTGAGCGGTCAGTCTGAAACGGCCCAGTCATTCCCTGGGGCCACCGATGCGCCCAACCTGAAGACCCCGGCTGTGGTCTGCGGGCCAGGTGCCCTGGCTCAGGCGCACTCCCTCAATGAATTTGTTGAGATCGAGCAGTGTGTGCGGGCAACGAGGATGTATCTGCGAGCCGTTGTGGATCTTCTGGCCTAGTCCTGATCAGCCAAGAAACCGTTGAGCACGATAGGGTGCCGGGTCGACGATCGGATTCTCCCGGTCGATGATCTGTTGCACCAGTCTTCCAGTGATTCCTCCAAGCGTAAGCCCGACATGCTGATGACCGAATGCGTAAACTACTGACGGGTGTTTCGACGAGCGGCCGATGACGGGCAGACTGTCGGGCAGCGTGGGACGAAAGCCCAGCCAGGTATCCCCCCGTTGATGAAGTGCCGGGAGGGCGCGCCGGGCAGCCTGCTCAATGTAATTCAGCCGCCGCGGATTCGGCTTTGCATCCAGGCCCGCGAGTTCAACGGTTCCTGCGGCCCTCAATCCGCCGCCGACAGGCGAAAGATAAAAACCCGCATCGGCAAGACCCACAGGCCGCGAGATCATCGATGCGTCATCGGGAAACATCACGTGGTAACCACGTTCGGTATCCAAGGGCAGACGGTCCATCACCGATCCTCCGATCTGGGTTGACCAGGCGCCGGCTGCGATCACGACATCTTTGAATACCCGCGCGCTTCCGGACAGATGCGCACGAACCTGATCGAGCGCGACAGGCTCGATACTCTGGACACGGTCACGGACAACTTCGCCACCATCTTCGGCGAATCGTTTCACCAGTCGAGAGATTACTTGCTGAGGATCGCTCAGTTGAAATCCGTCGTTGTAAAGCACTCCACCCGCAAAGATCGGCGCAAGGGCTGGTTCCAAGTCATGAACCTCGCCCGCTCCGACTTCAGTAATGGACATCCCCTGATCACGCCGACGTGAGATGTCGCCTTGTGCGGCAGCGCGCGTTCGAGCATCGGAGTAGAGATAAAGTGTGCCGTTGCGCCGAATCAGGTCCATCGCGCCTGCAGACTCAAAAAGCGTTAGGGAAGCATCTTCGACATGCCGAAGCAGTGCGCCCAGTGCCGAGATGGTTTGGTCTACCTGTTCACGGCGACAATGACGTAAAAACGAGAAGAGCCAGGGCAGAATCTTGAGGGCATATCCAGGTGAAATCGACAGAGGTCGTTCCGCTCCGAACATCAACGTCGGCAGCGATTTCAGGAGTTTGGGATGGTTGACGGGAATGCAGGCGTAGGGTGCGATAGCGGCGGCGTTGCCGTAACTTGTTTGGCTGCCCGGCGGGTGCGGGTCGACCAAAGTGACGCTATGTCCGGCACGCTGCAGATACAGCGCACAGCAACTGCCAACCATTCCGGTACCGATAACCAATTTTTGCGTAGAGTCCATTTTTCGACCTTGGTGTATTAAAAAAGGAGCTGACGATAGGTTGAATAAATTTATTGTTTAAAATATTGTATTCCAACTGGCCTGTGCCCATCATTTTCCGCTTTGTAGATCTTAATAGAAGGATAATGGTGCCCGGGTAACTGTTTTATGAGGAGGAACTGAAATGACCAAGACTTTTATTCGCTGTGCGCTGGTATTGGCGGCTTTCGCTTTGCCCGGCACCGGTTTGGCGCAGAGCGTCAAGATTGGTTTTGTGACCACATTGACGACGGGTGCGGCAGTAATCGGCAATGACATGCGCGATGCCGTGAATCTCGCGGTTGAGGATCTCAACGGCAAGATGGGTGATCTGGACATCGACGTGATCTTTGCTGATGATGGCTTCAAGCCGGAAACCGGCAAGCAGGTAACCGATAAACTGGTCAAGTCGGACGATGTTGATTTTGTAGCGGGATACATATGGTCACATGTGTTGTTGGCTTCACAAAAGTCGGTGCTGAGCGCAGAAAAATTTCTGATCAGTGCCAATGCCGGACCGTCACAACTCGCTGGAAAACTCTGTCATCGCGACTTCTTTTCCACCTCCTGGCAGAACGATCAGACTCCGATGGCCATGGGCGCAGTACTTAGTCAAAAAGGGATTGGCAAGCTTTATGTTATGGCGCCCAACTATGCGGCCGGTAAAAACATGATTGCAGGCGTCGAGCGTACGTTCAAGGGTGAGATTGTCGGCAAAGACCTGACCAAATGGGGTAAGGACGCGCAGTTGGACTTTTCGGCAGAACTCGCCAAAGCCAAAGCGTCCGGCGCGGAAGCCATTTTCGTCTTCTATCCTGGAAAGGCCGGAGGCGCTTTTATGAAGCAGTATGAGCAGGCCGGGTTGGCAAACAAGTTGCCGCTTTATACTGTTTTCACCGTCGACGCTATCTCGTTGCCGAAACTGCAGCAGGCAAATATGAAAGCGGTGCTGGGTTCGCTGACTACCGGATTCTGGGGTCCGGGACTCAAGACGCCCCAGAACCAGCAATTTGTGTCTGGTTTCCGGGAGAAATATGGACGCTATCCCTCGTTTTATGCGGCACAGTCCTATGACAGTATCTTCCTTATCAATAGCGCCGTTGAGGCGGTCGGGGGCAATTTGCGGGATCGTGATGGAATGCGAGCGGCCATGGAGAAGGCAGCGTTTCCTTCAGTGCGAGGATCTTTTTCCTACGGCGCCAACCATTTCCCGATCCAGAATTTCTATCTTCTGGAGGTTGTTGCAGATGGTGACGGTAACTGGACGACCGAAATCCGTTCCACGGTTCTTGAGAATCATCAGGATACCTACGTAGCGGATTGCCAGCTCTAATAAAGAGAATATCTTCGGTCTGGTGTTTTGAGTCTCCAGCCACCGTGCTCCCGGCCCAAGATCGGGAGCGCGGCGATACGCTCTGCGGCGCACTATCCGCTTTTCCCGGCGCATGACACCTTGAAGGTGCTCTGATCATGGACGGCGCACTCATCCTGATCCAGATCCTGAATGGACTTCAACTGGGTGTGCTGCTATTCCTGTTGGCTGCCGGACTGACGCTGGTTTTCGGCATCATGGATTTCATTAACCTTGCCCATGGTGCGTTCTATATGTTGGGCGCGTTTATCTGTGCCACGCTGGCGATCTGGTTTGATTCGTTTCTGATCGCGGTTCTTCTGGCGGTACCGATAACATTTGTGATCGGTGTAGTGGTGGAACTGGGTGTCGCGCGCCAGTTATATCAGGCGGACCACCTGGAGCAGATTCTCGCGACCTTCGGACTGATACTTATTGCTGACACACTCGTGCAGATGATCTGGGGTCCTCAAGGAATGACCTTTGCGCTTCCTGAGGTGCTCAACGGCCAGGTCCAGCTTCTTTACGGTGTCGAATTTCCGGTCTACCGGGTTTTAATCATATCGGTGGGCTTGCTGGTGGCTCTGGCACTTTACCTGGTGGTGAGTCATACCCGAACCGGGATGCTGATTCGGGCCGGAGCTTCCAACCGGCGTATGGTAGAGGCCCTCGGTGTCGATATCCGGATGTTGTTTACGCTGGTGTTCGCCGCTGGCGCCGCGATGGCGGGCCTTGCCGGATTGATGATTGCTCCGATTACCGAAGCCAGTATCGGCATGGGGAATGAGATCTTGATCGTCGCGTTTGTCGTGATCGTGATCGGTGGCATCGGCTCCGTACAAGGCGCATTTTTTGGCGCAATGCTGGTGGGGTTGATCGATACACTTGGAAGAGCATTTCTGGACGATCTGTTAGGGCTGGTCTTGTCCCACCAGGCCGCGGAGACGTCAGCGCCGGCTATTTCAGCGATGCTGATCTATATCTTAATGGTAGTTATTTTGTATTTCCGCCCGCAAGGTCTTTTCGGCGTACGCGCCTCATGACCCTGAGGTCCGGAGGATGGTTCGCCGGAGCGGTGCTGCTAGGCGCGTTCCTGCTTCCGGCCTGGGTGGTCTATGCCAGGGAACCTTTTGTGTTGGACGTGGTTACCCGGCTGATGATCCTGGCGATCGCGGCGAGCAGCCTGAATCTGATTCTGGGTTACAGCGGAATGGTCAGTTTGGGACACGCCGTGTTTCTCGGGATAGGCGCTTATGCTGCCGGAATTCCTGCTTACTATGAACTGAACAATGGATGGCTGCAGTTGGCAGTAGCCTTGGGGGCATCCGGAATCTTCGCACTGCTGACGGGCCTCGTGTGCCTTCGCACCCGTGGGGCTTACTTCATCATGATTACGCTAGCCTTTGCCCAGATGATGTATTTCATCTTTGTCAGCATCGAAGAATACGGCGGTGATGATGGCCTGGTTATCTATTCGCGTAGCGAAATGGGATTTGGCGTTGATCTGAACGATAACGTGCAGCTCTATTTCCTGGTGCTCTTCTGTCTTGCTGCAGTTTTGGGCTTCATGCGCCGCTTAACTCAGTCAGACTTTGGCCAGGTGATCAGAAGTATCAAAATCAACGAGCCACGCATGCAGGCACTTGGATTTGCGACCTTCCAGTATCGGCTGGTGTGCTACGTCATCTCAGGTATGGTCTGTGGCCTCGCGGGCTGGTTGCTGGGTAATTTCACTGGATTTATCAGTCCAGAAATGATGGATTGGACCCGCTCCGGTGAACTCATTGCGATGGTGCTCCTGGGCGGTGCTGCAACGGTAGCCGGACCGCTGGTCGGTGCCGCAATCTTTATCGGGGTGGAGACGCTGCTGCCGGACTTCACGGTGTACTGGCATCTGTATCTCGGCATTTTGCTGATCATCGTTGCCAAATTCGGGCGCGGTGGTTTACTCGGCTGGTGGACACAGTGGCGAAAAGATCCGCGCTGATGACCAACGTGCTTGAAGCGCAGTCGATCAACCGAAGTTTCGGCGGTATCCATGCAGTCGTTGACGTTAACCTTTGTCTCGTGACCGGTGAGATCCGGGCGGTAATCGGACCGAATGGCGCGGGCAAGACCACTCTGGTAGGCCTTCTCGCAGGAAGCCTTACGCCTGATAGTGGCGAGATCTGCTTGGCTCAGCAGAATGTGACCGCCTTGTCGGTCCATGAGCGCGTAAAACTTGGACTGGCTCGGACGTTTCAGATTACCAGTCTGTTCCCGGCGCTTTCAGTATTTGAGAACATCGCGATCGCGGTACAGGGGTGCCAGGGGCATTCATTTCGCTTCTGGCATCCTGCCAATCGTAAATCAGCGCTGATTGATCGGGCCTGCGAACTCGCCCAAGAAATGGGTCTCACTCAGGATATAGATACCCGGGCTGAAGCGTTATCGCATGGCAAGCATCGGTTACTGGAACTCGCGATGGCGCTGGCAGCGAATCCGTCGGTACTGCTCCTCGATGAACCCGCTGCCGGGCTCGGGGTTGAGGAAACTCAGAATCTGATTTCGATGCTGGAGCGCATTAAGGCAGATGCCGCCATTTTGCTGGTTGAGCATGACATGGATGTCGTTTTTTCGGTCGCCAACGAGATCA
>JABJIU010000207.1 GCA_018661145.1 Pseudomonadota bacterium
AAATTCATAGTGCCGCAATCAAGTGTGCAAATTTCCGGCAGGCATTCCGCAACATGGGCAACACGCTCGGTCGCACCCGCCATATCGGTGCCGGCTTCATCCAGCGGCAGCGGATGTTCTGGATCACCGAAAACCATGTCGCCGCCCATGCCGGCAGTCAGGTTGACGACAACGTCCGTATCCGAGTCACGAATACGATCGACCACCTCGCGAAAGAGTTCTTTCTGCCGGCCGGGCTTACCCGTCTCGGGATCACGCACATGGCAGTGCACGACCGCGGCACCCGCCTTGGCCGCATCAATCGCACTCGCTGCGATCTGCTCAGGCGAACGCGGTACGTGCGGGGAACGATCCTGCGTGCCGCCCGAACCCGTCACGGCGCAGGTAATAAAGGGATTAAGATTCATCGCTAAGGGCATGTCGTACCTCCTGGGTTGATGTAACATGTTGTCATGGATAGCTTTGTCGCGATTACGGAAAAGCGCACAATATTTAGTGATTTGCGATCTAAAGTGGGAAAAGTTCCTATCTGAACTAGGGCATGCAGAACTACGTAGGCGAGTTTGAAGGAAATGGTGTCCGGACAATGGCTATTCAACGTTGTTCAAGACTAATATCCAGGCGTGATTAAGCTCTGATGGGGTCTTGTTAGACGTGTCCGGTGACAACTGAACAGGAACGCCCTCGAAACCAGATGACTGAACTTGTTAATACAGAGTTCGCCTCGCAGGTCGTTGATCGAGTCGGTGCAATTCCGGCGGCTAGCGGTTGCATAAAGCAACAATTTTCTATGCAGACCGTACTTCTGGAGCAGCGGCACTATCGCATGCAGAAGATTGTCCTGGAGGGTGGTACCACCTTCGACGGCACCTCACTCAGTAATTCCCACTGAACGCAGAAGTTACGAGAAACGTAAAAGGAAAAACATAAACGATGGTGACCGAGCGCTATCAAGCGGTTTGGGATCGGGTCCGTGCTGGAGAGCGCATACTGATCGACGGGGCGACCGGCACAGAATGTGAACGCCACGGCGTTCCCCAGGTGGTCAACATCTGGAATAGCGGTGCCGCCCTTTCGCACCCGCAGATCGTACAAACGATTCACGAAGAGTACATCGATTGCGGGGCGCAAATCATAATTACCAACACCTTCAGCTCCTCCCGACACTGCCTTCGCTCGGCTGGCATCGAGGACAAATTCGAAGACTTGACCAATGCAGCCGTACGGCTTGCAAATGAAGCACGGGATAATTCCGGTAAACCCGATGTGCTCGTTGCCGGCGGAATTACCCACTGGGTGTGGACAGAAACTACCCCATCTTTACAAGAATTGGAGACTAACACCAGGGATCAGGCCATGTTGATGGCAAAAGGTGGATGTGATCTCATCATGTTAGAAATGCTGAGTCACATAGACCGCTTGCTGGCTTGCATAGATGGAGCTCACGCAAGCGGCTTGCCCGTCTGGGCCGGTGTCTCCGTGAAACCCAAAGAGGGTCAGATGTGTCTGTTGGGCGGTGAACCTTTAGAGGATGCTCTTGCGGCAGTTAAAGATAAGAATCTGCCCCTGATCAGTATCATGCACACTGAAGTCGACTATATTGACGAGTGTCTGGAGATCCTGAAAACGCACTGGAATGGGGCTATCGGAGTGTATGCGCACGTCTGCCAATTTGACAGGGCAGAAACCAAAGCAATATTTGATGACATGATATCTCCCGCAGACTACGCCTCTGCGTCAAAACGTTGGATGGATCAAGGGGCTCAGGTGATCGGAGGCTGTTGCGGTGTACGCAAGGAGCACATCTGCGAGCTTAGTAAGGTGATCTAAACCCTGGTAGGGCATCTACATTCTGTCTCGCGGGAGATTCCGTAGAAGTAATCAATGCTTCAACTGAGTAATCAACAAAAAACCGACTTTGACCGGGACGGGTTCCTCGTTGTCGAAAAACTTATCGACGATGATACGGTTGAGGTCTTAAGGGAAAGCTTTGAACGTCTTTTCAGTGGTGAGTTTGAAACCGGCGTGAGCCCTGACGAAGTGAACTGGCAAGAAGGCACAGGAGACCCTTCACTGACCCGCCAGATCTGTAACGGCTGGAAGGCAAATATCGCGATCGCCAAAGTCGTTACCCGGTCTGACATTGGCCAAGCCATCGCCACGCTTGGGGAGTGGCCGGGTACCCGGGTGATGTCGGACAACGTCCTATGGAAACCTCCACACACCCGACCCCTTGGGTACCACCAGGATAATTCATTTCTCAGTTGGTTCAGCCCCTCTGAACTCCTCAGTTGCTGGATTGCCTTGGATGAAACAACCCAGAATGGCGGCACAATTGAATTTGTCCGTGGCTCTCATCGGTGGCAGCACTCCAGGCCCGAAGGAGAGTTCCACGGACCGAAAGACTACAGGCGTTATATGGAGAACGCGGCTGAACAGGAAGGCATCGAGCCCGAGGTCGTTTATGTGGAGGTGCCAAAAGGAGGCGGTTCGTTCCACCATGGAGGGATCTGGCACGGTTCCGGGTTTAACCATTCCCCTGATCCCAGGCGATCATTGGTGATGCACGGAATGCGCAGTGATGCGCTCTACGACCCGGCTAATTTTCATGAAGGCACGGGGCCGATCTACAGCCGCTATAAACGCCTTGGGGACAACATAATGGACGAAAACTACTTTCCCATCACCTGGCGGGAGGATGGCTACAGTACTTCCGGAATAGAGGACTTTCTGTATGAGCAATCTACCTGATCCTGGAAGATTCACTGACGATCCCCTGTCCTCTTATACGCTTCCGGGGCAGTATTACTTCGATTCCGAGATCTATAAGCAGGAACAGAAAAAGATCTTTTATCGAACATGGCAATATGCTTGCCATGTCTCCCGACTTGGATCTGCAGGCAGTTTTTTTGTACGTGACATCGGCGACCAGAGTGTTGTGGTTGTACGCAGCAAGGACGACAGCATTCGGGCCTTCCACAACGTCTGCCAGCATCGGGCCCACCGTCTGCTTGAAGGCAGTGGCAACGTGAGGTCTGCAATCGTTTGTCCCTACCATCGGTGGACCTATGAACTGACCGGAGAGTTACGACAGGCTCTGCATAGCGAGGAGGTTAAGGGTTTTCCAATATCTGAGATATGCCTGAGCGCTGTTCGGGCAGAACTCTTCTGCGGCTTTGTCTTTATAAATCTTGACCCTGACGCCGAACCCCTGATGACGGATCTCGAGGAATTCGAGAAAGAAGTTCTCGACCTGTCGCCCAAAGTCACTGAACTAACGTTGGCCGACGAGCGAGTGATTCCGCTGGCTGCCAATTGGAAAAACTCGGTTGAAAACTACTCAGAGTGCTATCACTGTCCCAATCAGCACCCCAGTCTTGCACAAGGCTCGCTCGATATGGAGTCCTATCAGATTACCGTACATAAGAAATACCACAGCCATGCCAGCCGTGGCGTAGGTGGTGCGACAGGGTATAAAAAAGCAGAAGACCGAGAAGGTGAAGAGCGTGAGTTTGGCAGCTGGCTCCTGTGGCCTAACTGGGCTCTTGAGGTTTACCCCGGGGGCTACCTCAATGTCTTCTTCCATCTGCCGGCGGGGCCAGAAAAGACGATGCAGATCTGTGAGTGGTACTTTCCGACCAGCAAACTCAACGAAGAGCAACAGGAAGTTATCGACTTCATCAACGAGGTTCGCGACGAAGACATACCGCTTTGTGAAACCGTTCAGAAAGGTTTACACAGTCTCGGTTACAGTCAGGGCCGCTTTGTGGCCAACGAAGCGCGAAGTTATTTTAGTGAACATGCGGTTCATGACTTTCAAAGACGGGTGCTCGAATCCCTAGCCGGACCAAGGTAAAGAGATATCGTTGTTGCGGAACCATAACCGGGGAACATAAATGAAGATTCACGGTCAATGCTCCTGTCGGGAGATAAGTTACGAACTGACTAAAGAGCCGATGTTCGTTCACGCCTGCCACTGTAGTTTGTGCAAACAGCAGACCGGCAGCGCCTTTATTGCGCACGCCTTTATTGAAAGCGCCCACTTTCACTTATTGTCGGGTGTGCTACACCCAGTTTTTGGTGCTTCTGGCAGCGGTAATCCGCATGAGGTCGATCGCTGTAAATCGTGTGGCACTGCCATCATCAGTTACTACGAGGGACAAAGGGAATGGGGGGTCGTTAAAGTCGGGACGTTACAGAATCCAGATCAGTTCCCGCCGGGTGTCCATCTGCACATTAAACAGAAAGTTTCCTGGATCGAGATTCCAGAAGATGTTCCTGCGTTTGAAGAAGGCTACGATTTCAAAGCAGTTTGGCCATCTGAAGGGTATACACGCTTCATGAAATTTTTCTAGGTGGCGAGGGGTATAAGCTCAGGCTCAACTGAATAATCTACAGGTATTAGTCCGCAACAAGCGTCTCTGGTTAAGTACAGAGACGATCCCCTTGTCAGTCTCCTTGCTAGGCTTTGCGAGCAACAACCCTAAGGCCACCCAGCTTGCCACTAGTAAAGTGACGGGTTACTACCTCATAAAAATGGTCTATGCTTTGATATACCGCCTCACCATGTAAGGCAGTGTGTCGCGCTCTCTGAGCGCGATAGTTGAGTTGACGCATCCGCGTAAACTCTGTCCAATCATCAGACATTTCCTCTACCGTTTCGAGGCGTAGCCCAGCCGCGGCTAAATCCTGAAGATAGGCGTCATAGTCCGGCAGATGCATTGCAAACAACTCAGTCGCCAGTTCTGATTCCTCATCCTGAGTAAGTCTCTCGCGAGCATAAAGATCCTCTGCGAAGAAATACCCACCTGGGTTCAGCAGCGCACAGCATCGATCCAGTAGTTGGCTACGCTCGCGAATATGATAAAGCGCAAGCCAACTTGCAATTACATCGAACTGCGACCCAGACCCGTCGTATGTCAAAAAGTCGCCGCAAATATGCTTTACCTTTTCCGAAAGCGCGCAGCGCGCGGTTAGTTTTGATGCAAGAGCGTTCTGGTCCCTCTGGAGTTCCAGTGCTGTAACTCTTGCGCCTGCTGTTGCAGCGATATGACGGGCTGGCCCTCCCAGCCCCGAGCCGATTTCCAGAACAGAGCTATCTGCCGAAATCTTGGCACGTTCAACTGCCAGATCTACTGACTCGGTGCCGTGATAGTGCAACTGGTCAAACGGCGTGAGCTCAGATGCAGACAACGGTTCATCGTCATCCTTGCCCACTGCCCGAAGCTCGGTCAGCACTCTATCGACGTGACAGTAGAGTTTCATGCTCTTAATGTCTTTTTGTAAATGGCTCTTACTGATCATCACGCTCACGTTAACGAGGGCCGATGTTGGTAAAGCGCCTTTAGAGTTACTAAAAAAAGCATAAGTCCTGTATGCGGTTGTGCAAAATCGTTGGGTTTACAAATGCAGCTGCTGCGTCAACTCACTAGGCAGTCTGCGGGCTTGGCAGTCCCACAACTTCGCCAGCGCATAGGTGCCCGGGATCGAAGGGTGTCCTGGCAAATATTGTGTTGATCTCGTCGCGAAAGCTATCCAGCGGATCGTTCGCATAGCCCGGGTCGAAACTGCGCTGGTCCCACCGCTCACAAAAATCGACGCAGGACTGATAATACGGCAACTCACTGAACTGTTCACGCGTGGATGGATCTCGGCCAGTGAATTCACCCGAGTACACCAACTGGAACGCGCCGTGGTGGGCGACCACCCAGGTGACCTCTTCGCGAAGAAATGGTCGTAGTATCTCGGCGGCGAACCGATCGTGGTTCATCGGCGCCAGCCCGTCACCGATGTCGTGCAGCAGCGCGGCGGCAATCCAGTCGGTATCAGCGCCTTCGGCGCGTGCCCGGGTGGCACACTGCAACGCGTGATCGAGTCGGTGAATCTGGTGTCCGGATTCGCGTTCAGTGGCCTGACGCTGCAAAGTTTCAAGGACCCGCTGGGCGGTTTCTTCCAGATAGGGCTGGAGGTTTCTGGACAGTAGGTCGTAGTCCGTCTGAGTCGCATCCTTCATCTGAGCAAATGCAACGGTCTCGTGATTCATCGTTTTCGACCCCTGGACATGAGTTGATCCGCGGTGGGTTCCAAGTTTGACAAGCATTTGGCGTATAGCGCAAGCCCGGTCGACTAATCGTTTTCCGACAGTATCAGCTGATCGGCGTCTTAGGCGATTTCTCGTGCACGGCAAGCGGCCAGCAAAACCAAGTCGAATTGGTTTTCGATGTGTTCGAGTAAGACCTCTTAATTTGCATAGCTTTAAGTGTGAATCGCCTCTCTTTGCAGATAGCCCTCTAAGGCGCTGGTCTCTTCATCAGAAAAGCGTAGGCCCTCTTTGGTCCGGCGCCACAGAATATCCTCAGCACGAGTCCCCCACTCATCTTCAACAAGATACTGAACCTCTGCCTCATAGAGATCACTGCCGAACCTTTGGCCAAGATCGGCGAGACTTTTGGCATCCTGCAGAATTGTGCGCGATCGTGTTCCATAAAGACGGATCAGACGCCTCGCGTGGCGACGATCGAGAAAAGGGTAATCACGATGCAAACCCTCCACCTGCTGGTCATATTCATTGCATCCAAAATCTCCTCCCGGCAACGGACTTTGACCTGTCCATGAACCTTTGGAAATCGGCACGAACCGAGCAATCTCCTGCATGACTTCTTCGGCCAGGGTGCGATACGTTGTGATTTTCCCCCCCAGAATACTAATCACCGGCAGTGTATTGTTTTCAGACTCAGTCACGATACGATAATCCCGTGTAACCGACTTGGTCTCGGTGCTGCCGTCATCAAACAACGGCCGCACGGCTGAATAACTCCAGACGACATCGTCCGGATTGATCTTTTTTAAGAAATATCCGTTTACTGACTCACAAAGATAGGCGATTTCATCGTCTTCAATACAAACATCTTCAAGAGCAGTTTTGTGGTGACGCTCGGTAGTACCAATCAGCGTCAATGTGTCTTCGTAGGGCATCACAAAAACGATGCGGCCATCGGCGTTCTGCAGGATGTAGCATCTATCGTGGTCGTACAGCCTTGGCACAACGATATGGCTCCCTCGGATAAGACGGGGCTGCAACTGTCCGGTGTTGGCACCTAGTTGCTTTGACGTATCGTAAACCCAAGGACCACTGGCATTGACCAATACTCGCGCGCTAAAACATTGCGTTTGTCCGGCGGGGCCTAGAGTATTTATGTACCACAGACCGTCCTGCCGGCGGGCATTGATTACCTTGGTGTGCGAGAAAATCTTGGCACCGCGATCTGCTGCATCACGCGCGTTCAGAACGACTAACCGTGCATCGTCAACCCAGCAGTCTGAGTACTCAAACCCAAGTCTATAGTTGGATTCGAGCGGCCGACCGGTTTCATCCCTGGGGAAGTTGACCCTGCGTGTGCCAGGTAATAAGTTTCGGCCGCCGAGGTGATCGTAAAGGAAAAGGCCGAGTCGTAAAAACCAGGGGGGCCTCAGCGCCTGATGATGGGGCAAGACAAAGCGCAGCGGGTAGATGATGTGGGGTGCAATCTTCCATAACACCTCTCTTTCCCGCAGAGATTTACGGACAAGGCTGAAGTCGTAGTACTCAAGATACCGAAGGCCGCCATGGATAAGCTTTGACGAGCCCGATGATGTTGCACCGCCAAGGTCGCTTTTCTCTGCGAGGCATACAGAAATACCCCTGCCGGCGGCATCCCGGGCAACACCGCAACCGTTGATTCCGCCCCCGATAATAAAAACATCAAAGGGCATAACGCGTTTTCAAGTGAAAAGTGGCTATGACCTGGCGGGCTTACTTCCCGTTCTCACTATCAATCTGCTGCTGCAACTGCTTGCGAAACAACTTGGATCCGGCATCCAGGCGAAGATCAATATTCGGTGTCTGGCGATCACGCATGCCCCTATCCACCTCGGTCAATATTGCCCGGTCTTCTTCAAAGGCCATTCGCGCGCCGTCGTTCATAAACTTCGACACGACCTCATCATTAGGGTCGGTATTTCTATGCTGGAACCAGAAATACCGTGTGTGGCCTTCATTGACCGGGGTCATAAAGTTATAAGACAAATTGATGTAGGTCTTGTCGACCGGTGGTTTATCAGGGCCACCCGTGCCAGCCGGGGTATAAACCGACTTGTTGATAGCAATGCTGGGGATACGCAGTTCGTAGTACTGCAACCGGTCGCACTCCCCTTCGAATTTGACAAGGCCTGCATAGTAAGGTGACGGGAACTGGCCGTAGATCCAACGCGAGACCGTCACCCCGGTTTCGGTCCGGTTGAGATCCAGTTGCCCGTGATCAGTGCCCGCACCTGCAAATGAAGAAACATGCACCCAGGCAACATGACTTGGATCGAGAAGATTGTCACAGACCCACAGGTAGTTGCATTCCATTTCGAGGGTCCCGCCTTCGGTACAGCCCCAGTCCGGGTTATCAAAATTCTCTATGTGAAGAATGTCATCAGGATTTGCTTGGTCCGGGTCACCCATCCAAATCCAAAGCAGTCGGTACCGATCAACAACGGGATAACTCCTGACCGC
>JABJIU010000208.1 GCA_018661145.1 Pseudomonadota bacterium
GATTGGCGTTATAGGTATGGGAAAAGTTAAACCCGGTAAGCGTCGACAGGTTATCCACAAGTTTTGACGGAAACAGCGTCGCGCCGAGGGGCGCGTAGCCTGAGCCCAATCCTTTTGCCATGACGACAATGTCCGGTAGTGCGTCGGGATAATGATGCGCGCTCAGGAACTTTCCCCCACGGCCCGTGCCGCAGAGCACTTCGTCAAAGATCAGAAAGATGCCATGACGGGTGCAGATATCGCGGATACCTTGAAAATATTTTTCCGGCGGGACGACACAACCGGTGGCGAGCCCACCAACAGGCTCAACAGCGAAGGCGAGTACGTTATCCGAACCCAGTTCCCGGATCTTTTCTTCCAGCGCTTCAAGCGCGAACTGGGTATAACTTTCCAGCGAATGGGGCTCAGGCAGGCGGTAGGTCAGCGGGGCCGGTACCTTATGGCTCGTCATGCCAAAGCCGTCGAAGAAGGTGCCGAGCGTATCATCTCCCGACATGCCTAGTGTTGCTATCGTCCCACCATGGTAGGAGGGCAGGCAGGTAATGAGATGCCGTCGGTTAGGCTCGCGGGTTGCAACGACATACTGACGGACAAACTTGATTGCAATTTCCATCGCTTCGCTGCCGCCGCTCGATAGCGCGACCCGCTCAAAACCCGGGCCGGCGAGTATCGCAATCCGGTCGGTCAGCGCTATATTTGGACCATGCTTGGCCAGCCGGGAATAGGCAAAGTCCAGTTGCCTTGCCTGTTGAGCCATGGCATCGGCAACCCGGTCATTACCGTGCCCGATATTACTGACCACGGGCCCGGAGGAGGCATCGATGTATTCGTTGCCGTCTTCATCCCACATATATATGCCTTGGGCGCGGGTGATGACGGGTAGCGGCACAATATTGCTGTCCGCATAGAAGACATCCTGTGCGCCTCCGACCGAAGGCACTGCAGCAGGTGATGGACTGGCGTCTGTACTACTCATTGAAAGAGGTCGTGCAGCAGATACTGATCCTTCCTAGGTTGATTTGTACGCTGGGGATTATATGATCAGGCAGCGATTGAGAAACTCAGTCAATTATGTGGCCAGATTGAGGAATTACAATGAACATTATGGCGATGATATTCATAAGGGAGTTCCATGAACGCCATCGGGGTTGATATCGAAGGCCCTGTCGCTATCGTTACCGGCGCGGGATCGGGAATCGGGGCCGCGTGCGCTACGGCGCTTGCCGCAAGAGGCTGCCGAGTCGTTGTCAACTACCAGCACAGTCGCGAGGGCGCGAGTGACACAGTCGCCCAGTGTCAGGCCCTGGGCGTCGAGGCAGTGTCGGTTCAGGGAAGCGTTACGGATAATGAGGACTGCCAGAAGATTCTCGATGAGACCATGAGCACCTTTGGCCGGCTGGACCTGCTAGTCAATAATGCTGGCGTTACCCGTTTTGCCGATCAGAAAGAGTTGGCCGCACTCAATGCCGCTGATTTTGAGCACATCATGTCAGTCAACGTGACTGGCAGTTACCAGATGACCCGCGCGGCCGTACCAGATCTTGAAAAGTCCGATTGTGGTGCGGTGGTGAATGTTTCATCGCATTCAGGTATGAGCGGGATCGGCTCTTCCATGGCTTATGCCGCATCCAAAGGCGCACTCAATACAATGACGCTGTCACTGGCGCGCAATCTGGCGCCTTCGATCCGAGTCAATGCTGTCTGCCCCGGTTTTGTGGATACGAAATGGCTGTCAGGAAAGCTCTCAGACGAAGCGCTTACAGCGTTCAAGGAAAAAGTCGCGGCAGTTTCACCGCTGCAAACTATTGTGACGCCGGCCGACGTCGCGGACGCCGTGTGCTGGTTGGGATTAAAAGCACGATCTGTGACAGGACAGCTGCTGGTGATTGATGGCGGCACACATTTAACAACAGCGAGCCCACTTTAGGGTTCAGCGGAGAAGATCATGACCAACCGAGAAGACTATCAGCCTGTCGACCCCTCTGTGGTGCCCCGCTTTGCGGGCCTTGCTACTTTCATGCGTACTGTCACACGGGAGATTATCGAAGAGGTTGATGTGGGACTAGTGGGAGTGCCCTTTGATCTGGGCCTTAACCATCGCACCGGGGCGCGACAAGGCCCAGCGGGGGTAAGGGAGATGTCACGACTTATCCGCCGGGTGCATCCCACCAGCGGCATCCGGCCTTTTGAGATCTGCAACGTGGCGGATCTTGGCGATGCGCCGGTGAATCCGATGAGTAAGGATAAATCGATCGACATGATCAGAGACTTTTTCATCGAGATGAAGGGTGCAAACATTGTGCCCATCGCCTGTGGCGGTGATCACACGATTCCCTTGCCGATTCTGCGGGCGTTGGCAGTAGATGAGCCGGTGGGCCTACTGCATTTTGATGCCCACGCCGACACACTGGATGAGATTTGCGGTGACAAGGTGAACCATGCGACTTTCATGCGCCGTGGCTATGAAGAAGGACTGATTGATCCCAAGCGCACCATTCAGATAGGCATGCGGGGCAGCCGCTTTACGCCCCAGGACATCCAGTATGGTTATGACGTCGGGTACAGCATCATTACAATGGATGAGTATGAAGAGATGGGTCGCGCCGCTGCAATCCAGCAGATTCAGGAAGTCCTGAAAGGCGGCCCGGTGTACATCTCGCTCGATATCGACGGTCTGGACCCGGCCTATCTGCCAGGAACTGGAGTGCCAGAAATCGGAGGCCTGATCCCGAGAGATGTGCAGGTCATCCTGCGTTCACTGCAGGGCATGGATATCGTCGGTGCGGATATCAGCGAGGTGTCTCCCTGTTATGACCCTACAGGGATCACCTGCGTGACGGTTGCCAACCTGATGTTCGAGATGCTGTGCATCATCGCGGATTCCATTTCTGCTAAACGCTGAGGTCAACAGCCCCTTACGGCTACAGGATAAATTCATGCTACTTAAAAACGCCAATATCTACGATGTCCGGGCAGGTGCCTTCAAGTTGGGCTACCTCTTTATCGAAAACGGCCGCATCGCTGATATGGGGTTTGATGGGTCACCACAAAGTGCCGCCGTTGATATGGAATCATCGTATGTGCTGCCGGGATTTATCGATTGCCACGTACACCTTTGTGTCGATACCTATAACCCCGATGCCTCCCGTCTTTGGGCAGGCGCCAAACCAGGCGCGATAGCGCTATCGGCGGCTCGGGCCGCTTATCGGACGTTGCTTTGTGGCGTGACCTCTATTCGCGAGGTCGGTGGCTGGGATTATCACGAGATCGCTGTGCGCGATGCGGTCAACGTAGGCACGATTGCGGGCCCGAGGATTTTCTGCTCGGGCAAGATTATTTCCATGACTTCTTCTTCTACGCCTTATTGGACCGGCATGTATGAAGAAGCCGATGGTCCTGACGAAGTTCGCAAGGCCGCCCGCAAGCAACTCGCAAACGGAGCAGACCTCATCAAAATTCTAGCATCTGGGGCCATGACGTCATCACAAAACGAGCGTGCAGATGTAATTCAACTGCGCCCGGATGAAATTAAAGCTGCGGTAGAGATTGCCCGAGACAACTTTACGCATGTCGCTTCGCACGCCCATGCCTGTGAAGCCATCATCAACTCGGTTGAATGCGGGTGCGCCAGCGTTGAGCATGGCTCTTTTGGCGACGAGGCAGCCTATAAAATGATGGCAAAGGCCGGGACGTATCTGGTGCCCACCTTATGTGTACACCCCGGGCTTCTTGACGACGAAGAGTTTGCCAGCCAGACGCCATCCCACATCCGAGAGCGTTATGCGTCGTTGCGCGTAATGCGCACTGAGAATATGAGACTTGCGCACGCTCTCGGTGTTGCAATTGCCATGGGTACCGACGTCGGCACACCGGGCAATCACGCCGGAAATAATCTTCTGGAGCTCAGTCTGATGGTCAACAATGTGGGCCTGTCGCCCGAGGAATGCTTGCTTGCAACGACTCTTCACGGGGCGGATCTATTGGGCCGGGCCGATGATTTTGGTAGCCTGGAAGTCGGTAAGCGGGCTGATCTTGTTGCCATGCGGGCCAATCCGCTTGCGAAGATAGAGGCTGTGGATGCGCTGGATTTCGTGATGAAAGATGGTGTTGCGTATCGGGACGATGATCGGCGCCTGGGTGAGGATTGCCCAGATTTTTGGGCCCCGGGGCGGGCTGGCGGTTTTTACTGAGTCGCCACTTTAGCGCGCGTCCACTTCTTGAGAATTTCGTGGGGATCGCCTTCGTCGCCCACGTTGTCTTCCTGCCCTGGACGCCTTGCGGTAAGTTCAATCACGTAGCCGTTGGGATCGCGAAAATAGATCGAGTCGATAAAGCCGTGATCTGAAATACCCCGGGACTCAATGCCCGCCTCGCGGCCCCGCTCCAACATCGGTTCGAGCTGCTGATGTTCGACTTCAAGGGCAATGTGCAGATCAAAATCGCGCTGCGCCTTGAAATCAAAGGGCGTGTTGGGGTCATCAAAAAACGCAAGAAACGAGCCGTCTTCCATCTGGAAGAATGTATGTAGCACGTGGGTGCCGCGACCGGTCTTGGTGGTGCTGATTTCCAGCGCGCCGGCAAAAGGCAGGCCCAGGAAATCCTCGTAGAACGCCCGCGTCTCTTCAGAGTCGCGACAGCGGTAAGCGTTGTGGTGCAGTCCCTTAATCATGAGTGTCTTAGCTCTCTGGAGGCGGTTTAGTCCATCAGTCCGTCTGCCCTAACGCGCTGAGTTTGCGCTTCAAGATGCTTTTCTGTGACTTTACCGTAAAGCTCCCGGTTCCGTTCGACACTGCCGATTATCCCGGGTTTTTCTGCAAAGGACATGATCAAAAGCAGTCGGTCGGACAGACCGGTATTTTTTGTGACCCGGTGCAGGGAAAACCGCCCAAGGAAAAGTTGAAGATCGCCGGGGCTGAGCGGGAGGCAGGCCACCCGCTGCGTATCTCCTGAAAGCACCGCCCGTACCTCGTCGTAGCATTCGTCGTTTGCGTTTCTAAGGTTAGGAACATATTCAAAATGCCCGCCACTGACGGCGCTTTTGAGCAGCATGGTGATGGTGAACTCGTTGGTGTCAAAGTGCCAGTTGAACTGGCTGCCCGGCTTGAGCACATTGACAATCATGTCCGATACCGGATCTTCATAGATATACAGTTGGTCTTTACCGAGGCAATCCTGAATAAAGTTGATTAACGCTTGCCAGTTATATAGCACTCTGCTTGCGCTGCTATCATCGTAGCAATCGCTCGTGATAAAGCCGTTAGTGCGCTCAAGAAAGATCCGCTGGGGGTGATCCTCGGCCAATGACGCATCATCGGCCGAAAAATACACATTGGTCTTTGTGATAGCAGAGAAGTAGGCGGACTTCCTGCGTTCCTCTGCCTCAGTAAGCAGCCAGGAGAGCCCGAGCGGACTCAGGAAATCGGGAATCACGGCACAGCCGTCGCGCTCGAGCTGAGTGCGCGTTACCGTAAGACTTTTCTGATACCGCGTATCGTGAGGGCTGCCGAGCGGATAATGTGAAGTGTCGATGAGCGATGCGGGATCGATGGGTAATTTCGGCATAACGACCTCCTGGCACGGCGAGTGTCACTTAAGCACGGACTATTTTCATCGGCGGTTTCTGCGCGGCGTATTCCCGGGGCGACACTTTTAGTTGGATTTACGCAAGTCCATTACCGGACATGAGTCCCCGTCACCAGCAACTGTCGGTATCAGCGCCGGTTGCACCCTGAACCCCAAGATGGGTAAGGGTGAGGGTCGTACAGTCACTGTCGTTGCTAGCTTGGGCACCCTGGGGCGTCGCAGTCAGGGTAAAGGTGCTCGCCGCAAGAGCGCTGCCGGCCGCGGCGATCACATAGTAGCCTTCCGGAGAGGTCTCGCTGACCCCGCCGGTGCCGACCACTGCACAGCTCGTCTTGTTGTAGGCTGAAAACTGCGTGTAACAGCGCTCCAGTTGCTGGGCCATCTGCAGCAGGGTGCTCTGCCCATCGGTGCGACGGCTGCGGGTGACATAGTCCGAATATTGCGGTACGGCAATCGCCGCAAGGATGCCGATGATGGCGACCACAATCATCAGTTCGATCAGTGTGAACCCTGCTTGTTTGCTGCCTATAGATTTATTCAAATTTCTACCAAGTTGAATTGATGATACTGACCCTTTAATCTGGGAAGAGCTGGTCCCAGGATAGCCTGCCAGTGAGGTCGGACTCATTATCTGTTAATAGAGTATCGACAATCTCTTCACCAGCTTCTGTAGCGGTGCCAGGGGTAAAACGCTTGTTACCGATAATTGAAGGACCTGCCGGCATACCTTTATCAGGATCGAGTTTTCTGC
>JABJIU010000209.1 GCA_018661145.1 Pseudomonadota bacterium
CCACCAAGGAAGCTAGGGACTGGCGGGCAACCCCGAACTGCTCGGGTGTGATTACGTAATCCCTGATACTGCCATCACGGAGTTCCGAGACATGGGTGTCCGACGCAATGCTAATCTCATCCAAACCATCCTCTGAACACACCACCAGCGTGTGCACGCTGCCGAGATTGCTAAATGCCTCTGCCAGTGGGTGAACCCACGCCCGGTCAAATACACCAACCAACTGCCAGCGCGCACCGGCCGGGTTGGTCAGGGGTCCCAACAAGTTGAACAATGTCCGGATTCCGATCTCCCGTCTCGGACCCACCGCGTGCCGGGTGGCGCCGTGATGGGTGGGCGCAAACATAAACCCGATGCCCACGGCATCGATAGTCTGAGCGACCTGGTCGGGGGAGAGCGTGATGTTGACCCCGGCAGTCTCCAGTACATCGGCGCTTCCCGACTTCCCGGTAGCTGCCCGGTTGCCATGTTTGGCCATCACCGCACCGGCCGCACAGGCGACCAGCGCCGACGCAGTCGAAACATTAAAGAGGCTCGCGCCGTCTCCTCCCGTGCCGACAGAATCCGCTACCTGCTCACTTTTAACGTTGACCTGGGCGGCGAATTCACGCATGACCGTTGCCGCGCCAGTCAATTCCTCAACAGTTTCGCCCTTGATATGCAAAGCTGTCAGCACAGCACCGATCTGCGCCGGCGTTGCATCGCCGCTCATAATGATGCGCATCACCTCACCCATTGCCTCATGGCTGAGATCCTCGCCCCGGGCGACTTTGCGGATTGCGTCTGGCAGATTCATGGCCTGACTTTACACCACAATAGGGACTTTCTAGGGGAGCAGGAGCGTAGCGCCCGTCGTCCGTCGGCCTTCAAGATCTTCATGGGCCCGTTGCGCCTCCGACAGGGGATACTCCTGGTTGATATCTGTTTTGACCGCGCCACTTTGCAGCACATCGAACAGCTCCGATGCGCAGTAAAGAAGATCCTCACGGCTCGCGGTGTAATTGAAAAGCGTCGGGCGCGTCAAGAAAAGGGATCCTTTTCCCGACAGCAGCGCGGGATCAAATGGCTCCACTTTCCCGGAACTTTGTCCAAAAAGAACTAGAGTGCCGCGGGTCCTGAGACAATCCAGACTTTGATGGAAGGTGTCGCGACCAACAGAATCATAGACCGCATCAACGCCGTTGCCGTCGGTCAACTCCTGGACACGATCGACAAAGTTTTCCTCGTTGTAAAGAACCGTATGGGTACATCCATGCGCACGGGCCAGTGCCGCCTTCTCTTCTGACCCGACAGTACCGATCATGGTCACCCCAAGGTGTTTGGCCCACTGACACGCTATAAGGCCAACACCGCCCGCAGCGGCGTGGAATAAAATGGTGTTCCCCGCTTTGAGCGCGACGGTGCTTCGCAGCAGATATTGCACGGTCATGCCCTTCAGCATCATGGCCGCCGCCATTCGGTCGTCGATCCCCTCTGGCAGGCGTACCACTCCACTCGCAGGCATCAACCGCGACTCAGAATAAGCGCCGAGCGGCTGGGCGGCGTAACCTACGCGATCACCCGGGGTGAGGCCTGTAACCTCTTCTCCCACGGCTTCGACCACGCCCGCCCCTTCAAGCCCTGGAGTAAACGGCAGTTGCGGTGCAGGGTACGCGCCACTTCTGAAATAAACATCGATGTAGTTGAGTCCCACCGCGGTATGACGCAGCAGGATCTCCGATGGGCCGGGACTTGGAACCTCAATAGCCTCCCACCGCATAACCCCGGGCCCGCCAGTCTCGCTGACTCTGATCGCGTGATTCATAACACTCCAATTTTTGTTAGCCCCAAGGTCTCGGGCGCCATATAAAGGGCGGCATTGTATACCGCCTACAGCCATGTCTGGCTAGTTACAACTCACCGAAGTTGCTCGTCACTTCAACAAACGTATCGGCGAAAAAGCCGTTGAAATGGGTACGGCAAGCTGCGCCATAAGCGCCGATTCGGTCAAACTCTATCCAGTCCCCTTCCTTAAGGTCTTCCGGAAGACGGACCGTGCGTGGAAAAATGTCAAGCGAATCACAAGTCGGCCCATAGAGCGTGTACTCCTGATACGTATCCGAGAAATCCCGCGTGGCGACAAGTCGTATGGGCAGATGAAGATTGTATTTTTCTTCGATGAAACTGCCGTACATCCCGTCGTTGAGATAAAGCGCATCATCCTTTCGCAGATGCACCTGCGTGATCAGAGATTCCCCATCCACGCACAGCGCTCTGCCGGGCTCACACATGACCCGGCAGTCCTCGGGCAAGGAAAGGTCAAAAAGCCCCGCGCGGATACTCGAAAAATAACTTTCCATTTCCTGACCCATGGAGTTCAAGTATTCCCCGGGAAACCCGCCACCCACATCAACACAAGCTGGGTCAGCACCGATCCCCCGGATTACCTCATCGGCCAGTTGTAAACCCTCCACAAACCCTTCGCCGTCAAGGCACTGAGAGCCCACATGAAACGCAACACCATAGCGGAAACCTAATCCAAGCGCCGCCTTTCCAAGTGAAATCGCTTCAGCAATTGAAGCACCAAACTTGCTGGAAAGTTCATAAACCGCACCCTCGTAGTGAATGGCCACCCGGACTACGATCACCGTCTCCGGCCCCCTGGGAACGATCTCGGCAATCTTTTCGAGCTCGGTCACGTGATCAACGACATAGTGGCGCACCCCGTAGACTTCGTGCGCTGAGCGGATTGCGGCGCGGCTTTTTACCGGGTGCATGAAATAACTCGTTGCCCCGGGCAGCTGCTCCGCTACCAGGGCAACCTCAGCAAGGGACGCCGTGTCGAAATGCCTGATTCCCGCATCAAAAAGGGTCTTGAGCATATGCGGTTCAGGGTTACACTTCACCGCGTACAGAACGTCTCCGGGAAATCCCTTTAGAAATTCTTCCCCCACAGCTCTGATATGGTGGCGGCGAACGCAAAACACCGGGTAACTCGGCTTCAAGCTAGCAACCACCTCCTCCGGAGACGCATAAACGGGAAGATGGGCATGCTGGCGTACGGCAGTATCCATGGCAATTTCGATATTCGGTTGAATCCAGTGGACGGGATTCTGACACAATGACTTCTGCAAATCCCGAAAACCCAACGCAGACCCGACAAGGTCGACTGCTCGGATTAAAGGCGCTGCAAGGCGTTTGCGTCCTGGGTCATCTCGCCAATGACTGGGCCTCCGCAGCCATTTGGCTTCTTGCGCCCGCGATTGGTCTAGCGCTTGAACTTAAACCCTCAGAAATTGGTCTGTTGCTTACGATCCACTCGATCGGTGCTTCACTCGCGTACTTTCCGGCCGGGATTCTGGCGGACCGCGTGCGGTCCCAAGGGGCTCTGCTCCTCGGCACTTTCTGGTGGGTCACGCTGGGTTATCTGGTGGCATCGGGTGCCCCTGGATTCTGGTCTCTTGCGGTCCTGCTCGCCATCGGAGGGATGGGCGATGCGGCCTGGCACCCTATCGCGACCGGCATGCTTGTCCGCCAGATGCCCCAGCAGCGTGGCCAGGCGCTCGGCGTTCATGCTATCGGGGGGACGCTGGCCGAAGTCTTCTCACCCCTCATGGTGGGCTTTCTATTGGCCGTGCTCGACTGGCAGCAGGTGCTCCAACTCTCGGTACTTCCCGCTGCATTAATGGGGACCGTCTTCTTCTTTCTGGTTCGGCGTATTCCTTCAAGACACATCAGTGCTGCCCTCACCCGAAGGGATCTCCTCACGTTTATCCGTCAGTGGCGGAGGCGGAAGGGGTTGCTTCTGGTGGGAGGGATTGCGACCTACAACATGGCGCTGATCGCGTTGATGACCATGATGCCGTTCTATTCGCAACGCACCTTCGGCTTTAGCCCTGCCGAAACCGGTGTGGCATTTGCCCTCGCGATGTTGGCGGGGTCTATTGGTCAGCCGCTGGTGGGACGGCTGTCAGACCGCCGGGGCCGGTTCGGGATTTTCGCTTCCTGCTCGGTCTTGGCCGCGATCCTCTCGGCATCTGTCATGTTTCTGGATACGCCGCTCATCACGGTCGGAATCCTGGCTTGCGCCATGGCAGTACTCGTCGCAATCCGGTCCAGCGTGCTCGCCATGGCGGTCGACTATTCAAGCAAACACGAAGGGACGTCGATGGGCTTTGTTTTTGTCGTGCTGGACGGGGTCGGGGCGCTTGGGGCGGTCTCGGCAGGACTGATCGGAGACTTTAGCCTGGTGGCAAGCTTCGGATTTGCCGGGATCCTCTCAATCTCAGCGGTCTGCTTTATTGCAATGGCACAACGCTCGACCTGAGCAACGCCACCGGATACCTCTTCTAAGCCGATTCCAGTATACTGTATAAATATACAGTATACTGGAATTCCAAGATGTCGGGCTATGCCGAGCTGCACTGCATATCAAATTTCACCTTTTTAAGGGGTGCCTCGCACCCTGGCGAACTGGTCCAAAGGGCTTTTGAACTTGGGTACCACGCACTTGCTCTGACCGACGAGTGTAGTGTTGCCGGAGTTGTCAGGGCGCATACCGCAGCCCGTGAATTGGGCCTGCACCTGATCATTGGCAGTGAATTCATTCTCGAGAATGGTGACAGGCTGATCTTGTTGGTCACAGACCGAGAAGGTTACCGGCAGTTGACACGGCTGATCACCACGGCCCGGCGACATGCGGCTAAGGGTCATTACCGCCTCAACGCCAGCGATCTCTGCGCAGATTCCCTGCAGAATTGCCTTGCACTCATTGCGAGTGATCCTGCGCCGGAATCAGAAGCCGCACTAGTATCACGATACCAGGCGCTTTCCCAACATACCCGACGTATGCAGAAACTGATGCCCGGCAGGGTCTGGCTCGCACTTGAGCAGCCGGGCTATGGCAACGACCATATCCATCGGCAGTCCCTGCAGGAATTGTCAAAAAAATCCGGTGTGCCGCTGGTTGCCACCGGAAATGTACACATGCACATCCGTGCGCGTCAGCCCCTGCAGGACACGCTCTCGGCAATACGGTGTCAAAAGACCGTAACCGCCATCAGGGACGTACTTGCGCCAAACGCAGAGCGCCACCTCAAAACCCAGACAGTCTTGGAGCGTATCTACCCGCGTGCTCTTCTGGATCAGAGCATAAACATTGCAGATCGATGCCGCTTTTCGCTGGATGAACTGCGCTATCGCTACCCCTGTGAACTGGTACCGGATGACTTAAGTCCCACACAGTATCTTCGACAATTGGTTGACTCGGGCACCCGTAAGCGGTGGCCGGACGGGCCGACGAAAAAGGTGCTCCGCCAGATTGAGCATGAACTCGGACTGATTGCTGAACTGGATTACGAAGGCTACTTCCTCACGGTCTACGACATCGTCTGCTTTGCCCGATCTCGAAACATCCTCTGCCAGGGTCGAGGATCAGCGGCAAATTCTGCGGTGTGCTTTACCTTGGGAATTACCGAAGTCGACCCGGCACACATGGAGATCCTGTTTGAGCGATTCGTCTCACGCGAGCGTAACGAGCCGCCGGATATTGATGTCGATTTTGAGCACGAACGGCGCGAGGAAGTCATGCAGTATGTCTACCGGCGCTACGGGCGGCGGCGGGCGGCACTGAC
>JABJIU010000210.1 GCA_018661145.1 Pseudomonadota bacterium
ATTGTTGAAATCATCGGCGCTGTGGTCGACGTCGAGTTCCCGCGGGGCGCAGTGCCCCACGTCTACGATGCCCTCACGGTCAGTGAAAGCGGCCTGACCCTTGAGGTCCAGCAGCAGCTCGGTGATGGGGTCGTCCGCAGTATCGCCATGGGGTCAAGCGACGGCCTCAAGCGTGGTCTCGAGGTCAGCAACACAGGTGCACCGATTACCGTGCCGGTGGGTGAGAAGACTCTTGGACGAATCATGGATGTTCTGGGTAACCCGGTAGACGAAGCTGGACCCGTGGGAGCAGAAGACTCCCTGCCGATTCATCGCAAGGCGCCTGGCTATGCGGATCAGTCACCGACAGTCGACATCCTGGAAACTGGCATCAAGGTCATCGATCTCATCATGCCGATCTCCAAGGGCGGCAAGATCGGTCTCTTCGGCGGTGCGGGTGTTGGCAAGACCGTGACCATCATGGAACTCATCAACAACATTGCGAAAGAGCATTCTGGTTTGTCGGTCTTTGCAGGAGTGGGTGAGCGTACCCGTGAAGGGAACGACTTCTTTCATGAAATGAAAGAGTCCGGGGTACTGAATAAAGTGGCGATGGTTTTCGGCCAGATGAATGAGCCTCCCGGTAACCGACTTCGGGTAGCGCTGACGGGGCTGACCATGGCAGAACACTTCCGTGATGAAAGCCGTGACGTTCTGCTTTTCGTTGACAATATCTATCGCTATACGCTGGCCGGCACCGAGGTCTCCGCACTGCTGGGGCGCATGCCTTCCGCGGTGGGTTACCAGCCTACGCTGGCGGCGGAAATGGGGGTACTGCAGGAACGCATCACCTCCACCCGGACCGGCTCGATTACTTCATTCCAGGCGGTCTACGTCCCCGCGGACGATCTGACCGACCCGTCTCCGGCAACGACCTTCGCCCACCTTGATGCAACGCTGGTGCTTTCCCGTCAGGTCGCCGAACTGGGCATCTATCCCGCGGTGGACCCGCTGGATTCCACCAGCCGGCAACTCGATCCGCTGGTCGTTGGCCAGGAACACTATGACACTGCCCGCGCGGTGCAGGGGACGCTGCAGCGCTACAAGGAACTGCGTGACATCATCGCGATTCTGGGTATGGACGAACTTTCGGAAGAAGACAAGCAGGTTGTCAACCGTGCCCGAAAGATTCAGCGTTTCTTGTCCCAGCCGTTTTTCGTTGCTGAGACCTTTACCGGATCTCCGGGTAAGTTTGTTTCTCTCAAGGATACGATCCGAAGTTTCCAGGGCATCATCGATGGTCAGTATGACGATATCCCCGAGCAGGCCTTCTACATGGTTGGCGGTATCGAAGAGGCCGTTGAAAAGGCGAAAACTGTCACCTAATCCGCTGAAATAGGCTAATGGCTAACACCATAAGAGTTGAGATTGTAAGCGCCGAAGAAGAAGTCTGGGCGGGCGAGGGCACCATGGTGTTCGCTCCGGCCGAGATGGGTGAGATCGGTATCGCACCGCAGCACGCACCGCTGCTGACACGCCTAAAGCCCGGCGAGATCCGGGTGCAGCAGGAAGCCGGCGAAGAGCAGTTTTTCTTTGTCTCAGGTGGCTTGCTCGAGGTTCAGGGGCATCTGGTCACTGTGCTGTCAGATACGGCATTGCGCGCGGGAGATCTGGATGAAGCTGCAGCACTGGAAGCACAGCGCCGTGCGGAACAGGCTATGAGTGACCGCAGCAACGAGATGGATTTTGCCAAGGCGAAGGCGGAACTGATTCAGGCGGCGGCCCAGTTGCGCGCGATCCAGAAGCTGCGCGGCAAAGGCCGGGGCTGACCTCCGTCTCGTTACCCTGTAGGGGGAGAAGACCGTGTCCCATCAGGTTGGTGTCGACAAAATTGTCTCCGTGGCCTATACGATCAGGAATGGGTCAGGAAAGATCGTTGAACATACCGGACTGCCGATTTCCTATCTTCACGGCAGTGATGAGGCTCCCCTTTTCCCCCAGGTCACTGCTGCACTGGAAGGCTTGAGCGCGGGCGATTCCACCGAGGTACTGCTTAAGGCTCAGGAGGCGTTCGGTCCGCATGACCCCGGCCTGACCTTCTCGGACAGCATCGAAAATGCGCCTGAGGAATTGCGCCACGTGGGCGCCGAACTCGACGCCGAAAACGAACAGGGCGAGGCGATGCATTTCCGGGTTATCCGGGTTGATGATGCAGAGATCACGGTTGACGGCAACCATCCCCTGGCAGGCCAGGACATCACCTTCATTGTTCGGGTCACCGACGTCCGTGACGCCACCCCTGCCGAACTCGCTGCCAACGCCCAGCAGCAGATCCACTGAATTCCGGCGCGCGGGATACCCCGCAGTGACGATTGCAGTAATATCCTGATCCATGACGCTTGAAGTCATCGTTCTTGCTGCTGGCAAAGGCACCCGCATGCACTCTGTCTTGCCGAAGGTGCTGCATGAACTTGCCGACCGACCGCTTCTGGAGCATGTCCTCGACACCGTACGCCAGTTGAGGCCCGCCCGAATTCATGTGGTCTATGGGTATGGGGGGGAGCAGGTGCGCGAGCGACTCGCGGATGCTGACGATGTGAACTGGGTTGAGCAGGCCCAGCAACTCGGGACCGGACACGCGGTCCGCCAGGCCCTGCCCGACCTCAGTTCGGATGCCCTCACCCTGGTGGCCTATGGTGATGTTCCTCTGATCCGGGCGGACACTCTGCGCGCGGTGCTCGGACAATGCTCGGGCCAAGGTCCAGCGCTTTTGACAGCGGAACTGAAAGATCCGACCGGTTACGGGCGGATACTGCGCGACCACACCGGGGCGGTTACGGCTATCGTCGAGGAGGCGGATGCCTCTGAAGCCGAGCGGCAGATCACGGAGATCAACACCGGCTTCATTGCCTGCTCGGCCGACGGTCTTCAGGTATGGCTGGACTCGATCGACACCAGCAACGGTCAGGGGGAGTATTACCTCACCGATGTGATTGGGTGCGCGGTGCAAGCAGGTGCCACGGTGTGTACTGTCCGTTGCGCTGATCCCGACGAGATTGCCGGCGTGAATAGTCAGGTAGAACTTGCAAAGTCGGAGCGTCGTTTCCAGGCGCGCCAGGCCGAAGCACTAATGGAGACGGGGCTCGGTCTGAGGGATCCGGCGCGCTTTGATCTTCGGGGAGACCTGAAGTTTGGCAAAGACTGTGTATTCGACATTAACGTGGTCATTGCAGGCGAAGTCACGCTCGGCGACCAAGTGTCGGTAGGTCCCAACTGCCAGATTATTGATAGTGAGATCGGTAATGGTGTTGAGATCCGCGCCAACAGCGTAATTGAGGGTGTACGAATCGCCGATCATTGCTCGGTTGGCCCTTTCGCCCGGCTTCGTCCCGGAACCGTGCTCGATTCAGGTGCCAGAGTCGGCAACTTCGTGGAAACTAAAAACACGACCCTTGGCGAGGACAGCAAGGCAAATCATCTCGCCTATGTGGGTGATGCCACGGTGGGGCACCGCGTTAATATTGGTGCCGGGGTGATCACCTGTAATTATGACGGTGCCAACAAGCACCCGACGGTGATTGGGGACGACGCCTTTATCGGTTCAAACAGCGCGCTGGTGGCGCCGGTGACGGTGGGTAAAGGTGCAACGGTGGGTGCCGGTTCAGCTGTCACCCGCGACGTGCCCGAAGGCCAATTGGCACTGACACGCGCGGAGCAACAGGTTCGAACCGATTGGCAACGACCTAAAAAAGAGAAGAAAAACTGAGCCGGTCGTAGCTCGTGGGGCGATGACCCGCCGGGTCTGAGGGCTTTTTCAAAAGGGCAAATAAACATTATGTGCGGGATTGTCGGAGCAGTAAGAACATCTGAAGCAAGTGGTTTTCTGCTCGAAGGCCTGCGCCGCCTCGAATACCGCGGCTACGATTCTGCCGGGGTGGTGATGATCAGCCCGGGCGGGGAATTGGAGCGGACTAGAGCCGTTGGCAAGGTTGGTGAACTCGAGCAGGCGCTGCGGCAGAAGCCGCTCGAAGGCACGACCGGAATTGCCCATACGCGCTGGGCGACACACGGCGGGGTCACCGAGCCCAACGCACACCCGCATATCTGTAACGGCACCTTGGCACTCGTCTGCAACGGAATTGTCGAGAACCACGAGTCCCTGCGCGATAACCAACGCGCTGCGGGCCTAAGTTTCAGTTCTGAAACCGATACCGAGGTTGTGGTGCATCAGGTGTATCTGCACCTGCAGAACGGGCTGGATCTTGCTGAGGCTGTGCGGGCTACGATCGCCGAGTTGCACGGCAGCTTTTCACTTGCGGTGGTGCATGCCGGCGAACCCGGTCGGCTTGTGGCTGCCCGTCAGGGCCCCCCCCTGCTGCTGGGCCGCGCCGATGGGGAAAATTTTGTGGCGTCGGATATCAACGCTTTGTTGCCGGTGACGCGAGAGTACCAGGTACTTGAAAACGGTGACGTTGCGGATATCCGGGGAACAGAGTGCCTCATTCGTGACCGTGCCGGAGAAATTGCGGTACGGACGGTTCACACCAGTACGCAGTCGGGCGACAGCGCCGAGTTGGGTGAGTATCGCCACTTCATGCAAAAAGAAATTCACGAACAGCCCCGAGCGGTTGCGGACACCCTGGAAGGGCGACTGTTGGGTGATCACGTGCTCGAGGAATCTTTCGGCAGCCGCGCACAGGAGATCTTTGACGCCACCCGACAGGTTCAGATCATCGCCTGTGGTACCAGCTACCATGCGGGACTCGTGGCACAGCACTGGCTGGAATACGTTGGGATTCCCTGCGAGGTCGAGGTAGCGAGTGAATACCGCTACCGGCGGCATCCCGCCCGGAAAGGCACGCTGGTTGTTACGATTTCCCAGTCTGGCGAGACGGCGGATACGCTCGCCGCACTTGAAGAAGCCACCCGTCAGGGGATTGCAGGCTCTTTGGTGATTTGCAATGTGTCTGAATCCTCTCTGGTGCGTGAATCCGACCTTGCCTTCATGACCCATTGCGGACCGGAGGTGGGCGTCGCTTCTACCAAAACTTTTGTCAGCGCCATGTCGGGTCTTTTGTTGTTGGCATTGGTGCTGTCGCGACGCCAGGGTTTCGATGCGGGCTTTGAGTCCCATGTGGTGCGTCAGATTCGCACCCTGCCCACGGCGCTCGAGTCTGTACTGGGTATGGAGGATGCGATCGCGGATGTGGCCAAGGTTTTTGGCGACAAAGAGCATGCACTCTTTCTCGGGCGGGGCGCCCATTTCCCGATCGCTATGGAAGGTGCCCTCAAACTCAAGGAAATCTCATACATCCATGCCGAAGCCTATCCGGCCGGCGAGTTAAAGCACGGCCCGCTCGCCCTGGTCGATGAGAAGATGCCGGTGGTGGCGGTAGCACCCAACGATCTTCTGATTGAGAAACTGAAATCCAATCTTGAAGAGGTGCGGGCCCGGGGCGGCCGGCTGTTCCTGTTTGCCGATCCCGGCTCGGGTTTCGTCGAAAGCGAGGATGTGCGAATCCTGCAGGTGGCCCCGGTAGACAGTGCCATCGCACCGATTATCTACACCGTGCCTTTGCAGTTGCTTTCGTATCACGTTGCGCTGATCAAGGGTACCGATGTGGATAAGCCGCGCAACCTCGCAAAGTCAGTGACAGTTGAATGAATTCCTTCGGTGGCAAGAACCAGACCGTAGGGAGACTACTGACGTATTTTCACTTGCGGTGTAGAGCATAGATACACTTCTATTTTTTAGGTCCCAATTTCATCCTTGATTCTAAGAATTCGATCATGACCCAAGCAGCTTGCAAAGACGTATGCGAAATTGCCGTGGAATATCGCGAGAAGAGCGGCTTGCGCTTTTTTACAACCTCCTTTAGCTCTTGTAGTCAGCGTCGTAACGTTATTTCCAGACGTATTTAGTCCGGAACTTAAGACTGCCTTTTGTGTTAAAGCAAGGGTGTAGCAATCAACGCAGACTCTTTGGTCTTCTAATATTTGAAGGGTAGCTTGGTCTCCGCGAGAGTAGATGGTGTCTCGTGAGGTGTCGGCGTGGACCTCTTGGAAAAAGCTGTCCAGAAGTTTCTGTCTTCGTGCCGCTGACGGGCTGTCGTCTTGCGGGGTTAGGGCCCCGACGACTGGGAGACGTAAGGTCGTGTGTTCATCACAAAATATACCGCCGCAAACTTTACAGTGGTGTCGCTTTACCAAGCTATCTGAATTGCTGTCGGTACTTTCCCACCCGTGACTGGTGGCCACAAAGTGTTTTGAACAGCTGGCTGCCATACATTTTTGCTTTGACTCGTCACTGAGCCAGTACGCATTTTCATTGGGGGTAATAAACCAATCTTTGGTGCCTTTTTCTTGTACTAGATAGATCTTCAGACATTTGTGCGGATCGTTTCCAGACCCAGATCCCCTAATGCAAATTTGCACGTCGTCAAAGGTTGAAGACCGATTGGCACCTCGACCGGTGCCAATCGTGGATTCTCCGCGTTGATTGCGGCAGGCTTGCTGGTAATCTGCTGCTGCGCTCGCAATCAGTTTGGCGGGTGTGACTGCGAAACCTGCACCTGGCGCAACAAAATGGAGCGCCAGACTTAGCGCTGATGACCCCGTTGCAAGGGTTTTTTTGAATCCGCGAGCGCTGTTGAGTGCATCTATAGCTCTCGTGCAATCAGTGCTCTTAATGCCTGCTGAGTTTTCCGTCGAGCCGCAGTTACATAGAAATCGATCATCGTAACGAACCTGACTCAGATCTTGTGGACCAACTAGATCAAAAAACTCCCGCCCTTGGTTGAAAATCGATTTTGCAACACCGGTTGGATTAAATATTTCATGCCCATAATGGTTTGCTGTCGAAACCCCGGCTGCTGCTGCCATGGTCATTGCCTTGGCCGCGTTGTTCCTCGACTTGGCGTCGGGTAAGACCGATTCACCGAGGGGCCTCCAATTCTGATGCAGACCCGCAATCCCACTGTTGTTTTTCAAATTCTCTGCTTGTGTCTGTGCCCCGCCGGTTGCGAGTAATAAAAGGTAATCGAGACCGAGTTTCGCGGATATTTCGTCAACGCTCTTCGAGCTGTAATTTGATGCATATGCCGCTGAACCCCCGGTGCTTTTGAGTGCTAGATCAACAACCCTAAGGGCTGTGTTTATTGCGTCTGCGTCTTGAAGATACTGGTTTGAGCGGTAACTTGGTTCTATCCAGTTGAGCATAATTAATCTTTAGACATCAAGTTGAGCGAGTGCCGAACAGGTCCGCAGTGAGCGGTGGAAAAAATTTGAGACGAAAATTTGAATGTCGGTTACGCTATTATGAAGTATTACACTCCTGCCTGACGGGTTTTTCTTCCTATCCTCAGGCGGGAATTAAGCTCTTCAATGAGCCATTGGACGTCCCATGATCATTGTCCTTGTGACATTCCCAATTTCCTCGGATCTTGATATAGCAACGCTCAAGGAAAAATTTCTTGAGACTGCGCCCATGTATCAGGATACTCCTGGTCTCATCAGAAAGAACTATCTTGCGGACCTTGAGCGACATCGGGCTGGAGGTGTGTACTGCTTCGATACCATAGAGAACGCCAAGGGCTGGTTCGACGACGAGCGAATCGCCTGGATTGCCGAACGGTACTCAAAGCCCGATATCCAGTTCTTTGAGAATCCGGTGATGGTCGATAACGACAAGGGTGAAATCATCCAGTAAGTGATGGACATCCGCTTCGTTGATCCGGCAGCACCCGGTCCGCGCTTATCATGACAGTTCCTCCTCTGGTACTGACGACGGGTGAACCGGCCGGCATTGGTCCTGAGCTTACCGTTCAGTTGCTGCAACAGCCCTTGCCAGCACCGCTTGTCATTGCTGGCGACCCAGATCTACTGCTCGAGCGGGCGACGCTTCTCAACCTGCCGTTGGCGCTGAAAGACGACATCCTGGTTGCCCCGGGTGGTGAGGCAGAACTGTTGCCCGTCGCGCTCGGTGCGTCTTCGGTACCGGGAAGCCTCGACACTGCCAACGCACCCTACGTGATCGAAATGCTGACAGCGGCTACGGACGGTTGTCTCAGCGGTGCGTTTTCCGGCTTAGTGACTGCGCCCGTCCAGAAGAGCACCCTGATTGAAGCGGGCAACGACTTTGTCGGCCACACGGAATTTTTAGCGCAGCGCGCGGGCGTGGATACCCCCGTCATGATGCTGGCTACGGATGAACTGCGTGTCGCACTCGTCACCATTCACCTACCGTTAAGTGAAGTCCCGCGCGCGGTGACGCGCGAGACTCTGGAAGCAGTGTTGCGCGTGGTCGATTCGGACCTTCGTACCCGTTTTGGTATACCGGCACCGGTGATTGGGGTCTGCGGGCTTAATCCGCACGCGGGCGAGGCGGGTCATCTTGGCCGGGAGGAACAGGACATCATCGTGCCGGTGATCGACGAACTGAGGGCCGAGGGCCTGGTTCTTCGGGGGCCACTGCCCGCTGATACTGCTTTTACCAAGCAGCACCTGAAAGCACTCGACGTGGTCGTTGCCATGTTTCATGACCAGGGCCTTCCGGTGATCAAGCACGCGGGATTTGGTGAAGTGGTCAACATCACCCTTGGCCTGCCTTTTGTGCGTACGTCCGTGGATCACGGCACTGCGCTTGATCTTGCTGGGACTGGTCGCGCACAGGTCGCCAGCCTAGTCCGCGCAGTAGAACTTGCTATAAGTTTAAGCGGTGGCCCTTCCTGAAAGCCCCGGCCCCGGCCGGCCCCGAAAACGTTTCGGTCAGCATTTCCTGAATGACCTGGCTGTCATTGATCGGATCGTGAGCCGTCTTTTCCCGCGCCCGGGGGAGGTGCTTTGTGAGATCGGTCCCGGTCGTGGTGCGCTCAGTGACCGACTTGCGATTTGTGAAAACGAATTGCATCTCGTTGAGATTGACCGGGATCTGGTCCCGCGGCTGCGGGAGCGCTATGCCTCACAGACAAACATTCACATTCACGAACAGGACGCCCTGACCCTGGCGCTGGAAGAGATTCATCCTACCGGGCGAGTCGTTCTTGTCGGCAATCTCCCGTACAACATCTCCACCGCCCTCATGATCCGCCTCCTGGCGCAGCACAACAGAATCGATCGAATGGTCTTCATGGTGCAAAAAGAAGTTGCCGTACGGCTCACCGCCTCACCTGGTGGCAAGGACTACGGCCGGCTGACAGTCATGATGAGCCGGGTGTTCGAATCAGAGTTCAGCTTTGATGTGGACCCCCAAGCGTTTACGCCGCCGCCAAAGGTGTGGTCCAGTGTCGTGGCCTTTAAGCCCCGCCCCGCCCCGCTCGGCCCAGCCGTCGCTGAGGAGGCTTTCTCGGCCCTTGTTCGCCAGGCCTTTTCGCAGCGACGCAAAACTTTGCGCAATACCTTGAAAGGGATTTGTAGTGAATCGGTGATTCTGGAGGCGGGGCTTGATCCAAAGGCAAGACCCGAACAGGTTTCTGTCGAAGGGTTTGCGCGGTTGGCGGCGCTGAATGAAAAAGACGCTGAGGCAGTCTAGGCGACTTTTTCTTTTTTAGGATCTACGGGTTTTTCAGGCGCGCCCAGAAGAGCCGCCATGGTGCCTTCTATCCAGTCTCTGGCCTCATCGTTTACGGCGCGTGCTTTTTTCGCCTCAGTCTTGATCGGCGGCCCGATACGGACTCGGATCAAGCCCGGTTTTTTCACAAAGCCGCGCCGCGCCCAGTAGCGACCGGCATCGTGTGCAACCGGCAGCACATCCACTCCGGCCTTGACGGCCAGCATCGCCCCGCCAGGATGGAATGCGCCCTGCTCGCCCGGCGCCATGCGAGTCCCTTCGGGAAAAATCACCACCCATCGGCCTTCGGCCAGCTTCTCCCGCCCCTGGCGTAACAGGCGGTCCAACGCACGCACGGGGGTGCTTCGGTCGATGGCGATCGGACTGGTAGCGGCAAGGCCCCAACCGAAAAACGGCAGCCACAATGCTTCGCGTTTAAGTGCCCAGATCTGCGGGGGAAAGATCACCTGAAACATGATGGTCTCCCAGGCCGACTGATGTTTTGACAGGATGACGCCGGGGGCGGCCGGCAGGTGCTCAAGACCCTCCACTTGGTGGCGCAGTCCGCAGGTCACGGCCAGCCACCAGCAGATAAAGCGTGCCCACAGGCCAATGATCCGCATTCGGGAGACCGGGGGTACGGGCCAGGAAAGCAAGGCAACCGGACAGAAGAGGATGGCTGAAACGGCCATGCCGGCAAAGAAGATAGCGGAACGGACCCAGATCATCGGACGATCGACACCGGGGTGTCAGTCGGCACTCACGTGCCCACGAGCGGTCGTGATCGCACTCTCGAGATCACCCCTGAGAAGGCTTTCAGTGAAAGCGGCGAGATCATCAAATACGAGGGTTTGTAACAGGCTTCCCTGAGCCTGCGCCGCTTCCAGTTTCGGCCAGGTCCGCGGCCCCTTGCCGGTCTTGACCAGCACCGGCAACGCGCCGGTAGCGTCGGCGCATTCAAGGTCGCTCAGGGAATCACCGACGACCGGCACGCCCGCAAGGCCCACCTTCAGACGTTCGCTGATCTCGTGCAGCAGTCCCGGTTTCGGTTTGCGACAGTCGCAACCGTCGTCGGGGCTATGCGGACAGAAGAAGATCGCGTCGATTCGTCCGCCATGCTCACCCAGCGCTTTGGCCATCTTCTGATGAATGCGGTTGAGTGTTGCCATGTTGTACAGGCCCCGCGCGATGCCCGACTGGTTGGTCGCTACCACCACCCGATAGTCCGCGCGCGACAGTCTTGCTAGAGCCTCGAGACTCCCCGGAATAGCCACCCATTCCGAAACGGATTTGATGTAAGCGTCTGAGTCAAAATTGATGACGCCGTCTCGGTCGACTATCACCAGGCCGGGCTTCATTTAGGTTTCCCGGAATTCCGAGACCCGGATTCGCCCTTCAATAATCCGACTCTCGCGGTTACCCAGTTGACCCATCTTGTTCCAGAAGGCCTCGTCGAGCTTGAAGTCACCGGAAATTGCTGTCCCGATCAGGAGGATCAGCAGGTCGGCGCACTCTTCAGCGAGAGCTTCACGGGTTTTTCCTTTAGTGACGCAGGCAGAGATCTCGCCGAGTTCCTCTGCCATCAGTGCAATCCGGTACGGCAGGTCCTCGCCTCCGTGCTGGCTTAATTGGTGTTTGTCATGAAATGCCTGCACCGCGGCGAGCATCTCATCATAGTTTTTCCGCGCATCATCCATCACCTGTCTCCAGCGTCTGCAGCAGCGAGATATCGGCGATACCGAGAAAAAGCTGATTCAATTGTCCCAGCAGAGCGAGACGGTTTGCCCGGACCGCCCGATCGGGTGACATGACCATTACCTCGTCAAAGAAACTGTCAACGACCGGACGAAGACCGGCTAGAGTGCGCAGCGCCGCCGCGTAATCCCCTTTTGCGATGGCCGGTGCGATCGCGCCAGCGGTTTTCAATATGGCCTGTGACAGCGCGATTTCGGCAGACTCAGTCAGCTGCTGGGCATCAATCTGCGCAGGAATGCTTTCTTCGCTTTTTCTCAGGATGTTCCGTATACGTTTGTTGGCCGCGGTCAGACTCGGTGCGTCACGGTGATGACGGAAGCGGGACACCGCTTTGAGCCGGCGATCGAAATCCAGAGGTCGGCTGGCACCCGCCTCGAGTACGGCCGATATCTCATCCTGGGCAAAGCCCAGCGTCGTGTACAGTGCCCGGTAGCGTTCCAGGATGAAGGTGGTGCACTGTGATTTGGCACTCTCTCCCGACACAAGGCCATCGGAGGCGTAGCCATCGGCGGCGTCTTCAACCAGGGCTGCCACATTGAGGTCGAGTTTCTTCTCGACCAGAATCCGGATAACCCCGAGTGCCGCCCGGCGCAAGCCATAAGGATCTTTTTCTCCAGTGGGTTCTTCGCCCGCGATAAAAAGACCCACCAGTGAATCGAGCCGGTCTGCGAGCGCAAGTACCTGTCCCGCGGGACTCTGGGGCAGTGCGCCGCCCGCATGTCGGGGCAGATAGTGCTCCTCAATGGCCCGTGCAACAGCTGCCGGCTCACCATCATGTCTTGCCAGATAGCGCCCCATGATGCCCTGAAGATCTGGGAATTCCCCAACCATTCCGCTCACGAGATCAGCCTTGCAAAGGCTTGCGGCCCGGATACAGACGGGTGTCGGTGCACCAACGGCTTGTGCAATTTTGGCCGATAGTTTTTCTATTCGCCGTGTTTTGCCTGCGAGGCTGCCGAGCGCATGGTGAAACAGTACGTTTTTTAGTGCTTCCGTTCGCGCGGAAAGCGGCCGGGTTGCATCGGTCTCCCAGAAGAATTTTGCATCGGCCAGACGGGCGTTCAACACACGCTCATTACCGGTGCGAACCCGTGCTGGCGTGCGGCTTCGAATATTGCTGACTGTGATAAACGCAGGGAGCAGCGCGCCTTTGGCATCGACAACGTGAAAATACTTCTGATGGTCACGCATGGATGAAACCAATGCTTCCTGAGGCACGTTAAGAAAAGCGGGGTCAAAGCTACCGAGTACCGCTTGCGGTTTTTCCACCAGTGCGGTTACCAACTCCAGCAGGGCCGGATCGATAACGGCATGGCCACCCGCCTTTTTACCGAGACGTGTTACCTGCTGTTCGATCATTGTGGAGCGCACCGCAAAGTCTGCAATCACGGCGCCCTCTTCCTTTAGAGGCTGTTCGTAGTCTGAAGCCGATGCGATGCGCACAGTTTGCTGTCCCATAAATCGGTGGCCACGACTTATCCTGCCCGATACCACACCCAAAACGCTGCACGGCACTACTTGTTTGCCGTGCAGCACCACAAGCCAATGCACCGGACGCACGAATTCGTCTGTTCCGCTGCCCCATCGCATGCGCTTCGGAATGGGCAGTTTGTCCAGCGCTTGCTGGATACACGGGCCAATGAGTGCTTGCGCAGGCGCGCCCGGCACGACAGTCCGGTGTACCAGCCACTCGCCCTTGTCAGTGCGCAGGGTCTGAAGTTCACTGACCTCAACACCGCAGGATCGAGCAAAGCCAGCGGCCGCTGCAGTGGGCTGCCCGCTGTCATCATAGGCGGCAGCGAGAGCCGGACCCCGCCGCTCATTGGTTTGATCGACACCCTTTTTGGCGACCTGGGCGATGCGCACGGCTAGCCGTCTCGGGGTGGCAAAGTTCGTTGTCAGCGGATCATCAGCGACGCCAGCCGCCGTGAGGGCTTCTGCTATACCTTTGGAGAAGGCTTCGCTCAGCTGCCTCAGCGCCGCCGGGGGCAACTCTTCCGTGCCGAGCTCGATGAGGAGGTCTGCCCTACCCGCTACCCTGCTCATGATGACCGTCCGCGCGGAAAACCGAGCGCCTCGCGGGCATCAAGATATGATTGGGCAACGCCGCGGGCAAGATTGCGGACTCGGCCGATATAGCGCGCCCGCTCCGTCACGCTGATTGCGTGTCTAGCGTCCAGAAGATTGAAGGTATGTGAAGCCTTTAGTACCTGCTCATACGCAGGCAGCGGCAATTTCTGCTCAAGCAGGTGCTGACAGGCGGCTTCGCAGTAGTCGAACTGGCTTAGCAGGACTTCGACATTTGCATGTTCAAAATTGTATGCCGACTGTTCCACTTCATTCTGATGATAGAGGTCGCCATAACTGAAGTGACTGTTCCACCGCAGATCGAACACACTGTCCACACCCTGTAGGTAGAGTGCGATTCGTTCAAGCCCGTAGGTGATCTCACCTGTCACGGGCCTGCAGTCGAGCCCACCCACCTGCTGGAAATAGGTGAACTGGGAAATTTCCATGCCGTTAAGCCAGATTTCCCACCCTAGCCCCCAAGCGCCGAGCGTCGGCGATTCCCAGTTGTCCTCAACAAAGCGCACATCATCTTTGAGAAAACTGATTCCGATGCTTTCAAGAGAGCCAAGATAAAGGTCCTGAAAGTTCTTTGGGGACGGCTTCAGAATGACCTGAAACTGAAAATAGTGTTGTAGCCGGTTAGGGTTCTTGCCGTACCGTCCGTCCGTTGGTCTTCGTGAAGGCTGAACATAAGCCGCTTGCAACGGCTCAGGCCCTACGGCGGCAAGAAAGGTTGCCGTATGAAAGGTCCCCGCGCCGACCTCCATGTCATAGGGCTGAAGGACAACGCAGCCCCGGTCGGCCCAGTACGCCTGGAGACGCAGGATCAGATCCTGAAAATACACTTTTTTCGTTCCCGACGTCATTGAAGTTGAGTCGACGAATTATAACGGCACGTTCTAAGCACATATTTCTGCAGCCTATGACGGGGTCCAGAAATTCAGCGGTGTTATAGCCGGTAGCCCGCTAAGTTACCCGCGGTAAAAAATACAGAAGCTTTAATTTCTGGGTATTGGGCGGCAAGTGGTGAGGTTGCGCTCTTGCGCCGGACTTATTGACACTCGGCTACGCCGGGATTTTTTTAAAGAGTCGGGTCTTGTTAATCATCCTTTTTGAGTCCGGAACAGCGCTAGAGTATCCAGACATTTCGCACTACTATGGTGCATGAAAAATATATTGCACTATCATAGTGCATCTTTTAAGAGTATTTTCCAAAATATCGTATATTTGGGCATGGCACGGAACTTGCTTCTTTAGGGAAAGTAGTTAGTTATGTTGAATTTCAGCGACGGCACGCACTGGAAGTGTTCCGGTGGCGGCGGTTGCGTTCACTGTTAGAGGAAAAAGATATGTCAGCAGAAGATGCGCTGAAACTGATCAGCGACAGCAAGGCAAAGTTTGTGGACTTTCGCTTTACCGATACGCATGGTAAAGAGCACCACCTTTCCGTGCCTGCATCGGTCATTGATGGGGAATTATTCGAGGACGGCAAGATGTTCGATGGTTCTTCGATTGCGGGGTGGAAGGGGATCAACGAGTCAGACATGATTCTCATGCCGGATCCCGATACGGTGGTTCTCGATCCCTTCATGCAGGACACCACCGTGCTCCTTCGTTGCGATGTGGTCGAACCGGCGACCATGCAAGGCTACGATCGGGATCCTCGGTCCATCGCCAAGCGGGCTGAAGCGTATCTCAAGTCCACCGGCGCGGGCGATACCGCTTACTTCGGCCCGGAGGCGGAATTTTTTGTTTTTGATTCGGTTCGCTGGTCTAACGAGATGTCGGGGGCGGCCTACCAGATCGAGTCGGCCGAGGCGGCCTGGAGTTCGGAAAAGGACTATGAGGACGGCAACACTGGGCACCGTCCGGGTGTGAAGGGCGGATACTTTCCGGTCCCGCCCGTCGATTCTCTGCAGGACGTGCGCTCGAGCATGTGCCTTGCGATGCAGGACATGGGTCTTGGCGTGGAGGTGCATCACCACGAGGTTGGCACAGCCGGGCAGGGCGAGATCGGGGTTCTTTTTGATACGCTGGTTTCCAAGGCGGACCAGACGCAGATCTACAAGTACTGCATCCACAATGTGGCCCATGCACACGGTCTGACCGCGACCTTTATGCCAAAGCCGCTTGTGGGAGATAACGGCAGTGGTATGCACGTGCACCAATCGATCTTCAAGGGTGGCGATAACACGTTCGCTGGTGACGAATATGGCGGCCTGAGTGAAACAGCGCTGTTTTATATCGGGGGAATCTTCAAACATGCCCGCGCGCTGAATGCGTTTACCAACGCCAGCACCAACAGCTACAAGCGCCTGGTTCCAGGGTTCGAGGCACCGGTTATGCTGGCCTATTCGGCACGCAACCGCTCGGCATCGTGCCGCATACCCCATGTCAGCAACCCTAAAGCGCGGCGTATTGAAATCCGTTTTCCGGATCCCACCGCTAACCCTTATCTCGCATTTTCAGCCATGCTGCTGGCAGGTCTTGACGGGATCCAGAACCGTATTCATCCCGGGGGTCCGATGGATAAGGATCTTTACGATCTGCCGCCTGAAGAAGAAAAGGAAATCGCGACGGTTGCCCACTCACTCGATCAGGCGCTCGAAGCTCTGGATGTGGACCGTGAGTTTCTCAAGGTGGGTGGTGTCATGAGTGATGACATGATCGACGCGTATATCGCTCTCAAGATGGAACAGGTCCAGCGGCTGCGAATGGCAACGCATCCCGTCGAGTTTGATATGTATTACAGCGTGTAGGTTCCACGGGCGGGTGTTTGACAGACACCCGCTTCCATTGGGATAGTATGCACCATGATGGTGCAAATGCGTTACAGATGAATTACACACAGGCGGATGTCAGCCAACCGATTCTTGATGGGCTCAAGGCAGCAGTCCTCTTGGTCGGCGCTGATAGGCGGGTGATTTTCATGAATCCGGCAGCAGAGGGACTTCTTGAGACCAGCACGCAGCGGGGCTGTGGTCAGGACGTGATTGATCTCGTCCCCATGGGGATGACTCTGCAGGCCGCACTGATTGCGGCTGAGCAAGGGGAAACGACCACGCTCCGTGAGGAAGTGCTGCGAGCACCCATACAGTCCGAGGAAATCACTGTCGACTGTACCGTCTCGCCGCTGGAACGCCCGTTAGACGGCCCTTGCATCATTGTCGAACTCAATCAGGTCGACCAGTTGGCCCGGATGACCCGCGATACAACGCTGCAGGAACGCCAGGACGCATTCAGCCAGGTTGTCCGTGCACTCGCACACGAGATTAAAAACCCGCTGGGCGGGATTCGTGGCGCCGCACAGTTACTCGATAGTGAACTGAACGACAAGAACTTGCGTGAGTACACCCGCATCATTACCCACGAGACGGATAGGTTGAGCGGTCTGGTTGATCGGTTGACCGGAGGTTACCGCGCTTCTGATCGCGAACCTTTCAACCTGCACTCGGTCCTGGAGCACATTCGCAAACTGACCTTGGTAGAGACACCTCAGGGTCTTAATTTTGAGCGGGACTACGATCCCAGTATCCCCGAAATTCTTGGGGACCATGCGCAGATGATTCAGGCGGTTCTGAATATTGTGCGAAATGCGGTCCAGGCCATGGCAGGCAGGGGTTGCATACAACTGCGCACCCGGGTGCGTCGTCAGTGCACGATCCATCACCGGCGTCATCGACTGGTCGTCGAGGCTTCGATCATGGATGACGGACCCGGCATCGAGCCCGGTTTGAGGGAGCGCATCTTCTTTCCCATGGTGACGGGCAGGCATGATGGGACCGGGTTGGGACTCGCTCTCGCCCAAGAGATCATCTCCCGCCATGGGGGCCTGATCGAATGTGCGAGTCGGCCGGGCCAGACCACTTTTACGATTTTGCTGCCGGTTGAGGATGGATCATGAGCCAGGGATCTTCTGTTTGGGTAGTCGATGACGATGCGTCGATCCGGTGGGTGCTGGAAAAAGCCTTGTCGAATGCAGGATTTGCAGCCACGCTTTTCGACAACGCGGACGACGTCCTGAAGCGTGTTCGGCGTGAACAGCCCGATGTCATCATCACCGACATTCGTATGCCTGGGACCAGCGGACTGGAAATGCTCGAGGTGCTCGGTAGTGATGCACCGGATCTGCCGGTAATCGTGATGACTGCGCACTCGGATCTCGATAGTGCGGTATCCGCCTACCAGGGCGGTGCCTTCGAATATCTTCCTAAGCCCTTTGACCTGGAAGAAGCTGTGGCGCTGGTCGGCCGGGCGCTTCAGAAAAAAGCACTCGAGGATACGGGGCCCAAAGTAGCTAAAAGAGACAGTGAGATCATCGGCGAGGCTCCGGCCATGCAGACGGTATTCCGGGTAATTGGCAGACTGTCCGGTTCCCAGATGAACGTGCTGATTTCGGGTGAATCAGGTACGGGCAAGGAGCTTGTCGCCCGCGCGATCTATCGCAACAGCCCGCGTTCGGCAAAGCCCTTCGTCGCGATCAATACGGCCGCGATTCCGGCTGAACTGCTCGAGTCAGAACTTTTTGGACATGAAAAGGGTGCCTTCACGGGCGCCCAGGAGCAGCGGCGCGGCCGATTCGAACAGGCCTCAGGCGGCACGCTGTTTCTTGATGAAATCGGTGACATGCCTCTGGAGCTACAAACCCGATTGCTAAGAGTGCTGTCTGACGGCACTTTTTTCCGCGTTGGTGGCCATAAGGAATTGACCGCCGATGTGCGCGTGGTTGCCGCCACCAATCAGGATCTCGGCAGGCGCGTGGCAGAAGGGCGCTTTCGTGAGGATCTCTTCCATCGGCTAAACGTCATCGGAATTACACTTCCGCCCCTGCGTGAGCGCCGGGAGGATATTCCCGCGCTGGCTGATGCTTTCCTCTATAAAGCCGCGATCGAGTTAGAGGTTGAGTCCAAGCGATTGGACAGTAGTACCCTGCAGGTTCTTTGTGAGGCTCTTTGGCCTGGCAATGTGCGCGAACTCGAAAACCTCTGTCGACGACTTACTGTTCTTGCGCCCGGAGCCACCGTTACCACAGTGGATCTGCCCTCTGATGTCAGCACGCGGTCGGTGGCTCCTGAATCCTCTCAGAACTGGCAGCGTCTTTTGCAAGAAGCCGCAGCCGAGCGTTTCGCCCGGGGACAAAAGGATGTCCTTTCCGAACTTGGTCCGGACTTTGAGCGTGTGCTGCTGCGCACGGCGCTGGGCTTCACTGGGGGTCGCAAGCAGGAGGCGGCGCGCTGGATCGGCTGGGGCCGCAACACCCTTACCCGCAAACTTAAAGAACTGGACGTAGACTGAAGCGACGCCACAACCATCCGACGTAGTGACCCGGTTCACGACGCTCCTTGATATTGGCCGCAACGGTTTTCGGCCCCGCATCTGTTCTGTCGTTGGAAGATCACTATACTTTCCGCTGCTCGAAATGAAGTGCCAGCACAGGAAAATTATGCATAGTCTTAAAGGAAGTACCGCGCTCGTTACAGGAGCCAGCGCCGGAATTGGGTTAGCTACCGCGAGGCTGTTGAGTGAAGCGGGTGTTCGGGTCATTGGCGGCGCGCGTCGGCCGGAAATACTGCGGGCCGAGATGGATGATCTGCCCGGTCCGACTCTTGCGCTGCAAGTTGATGTCGCCGATACGGAATCCGTTGCTGGCCTGATGACTCAGTTGCCGTCGGACTGGCAGTCGATCGACATACTTATCAATAACGCCGGCAGTGATGTGGGAGGCCGGCGTGATTTTCACGAGGGTGATGTCGCCGAGTGGGTCAACACGATTCAGATTAACGTCTCCGGTCTGATGCAGGTTACGGCAGCTGTGCTGCCAGGTATGCTTGAGCGTCAGTCCGGGCATATTGTGAATCTGGGCTCTGTCGCCGGCTTGAGCGGGATACCGGGCTGTGGTGCCTACGTGGCGAGTAAGCATGCGGTGCATGGTTTGAGTGATTCGCTCCGCCAGGAATACGCTGGTCGCGGCATCCGCGTATCCGAGATTTTGCCGGGTATGGTCAAGACGGACTTTGCCAAGACCCGCTTTTCTGATGCCGAAAAAGGTGACGCCTTCTACGAGAACTACGGACTTTGCCTCGAGGCCGAGGATATTGCCCGGTCGGTGCTGTTCGCCCTCGAACAGCCACCCCATGCGGTGGTTTCGCAGATTGTTATCGTTCCAGACAACCCTGGGTAGCGTACTTAGATCGGCATGCGTAAAGGACTGAGCCGAAGACACTTTCTTGGCGCAGGAGTCGGAGCCGTTGCAAGCGCGGGCGCGCTCGCTTGGCTTTATCGTTCGCGAAATACTGCCACTCCCCTTGGCGACCTGGTAGCAGATCCGGCCGGCATCTTGGATCTGCCACCGGGTTTTTCCTATCAGGTATTGCAGCGCGTGGGTGATCCGATGACAGATGGATTTAACACGCCCGCTGCACCGGACGGGATGGCCTGTTTCTCTGGTAATGACGACAGTTGGGTTGTGATGCGTAACCACGAGATTCATGAAGGCAGCCCTGTTGATGCCGCTCTAGGCTATTCTGCCACTTGCGGCGGTGGCGTTACCCGGCTGGTCGTGGATCGCGCAAGTGGCACGCTTCGGTCGAGCAATTTTGTGCTGACGGGAACCTC
>JABJIU010000213.1 GCA_018661145.1 Pseudomonadota bacterium
CAAAGGGGTGATCGTTCAGGAAGTTCGCTACCGCCAAGGTGTTGCTGCAATGCCGATCCATACGAAGCGGCAGGGTTTCAAGACCCTGAAGAAAAAGAAACGCACTCAACGGACTCATCGTTGGGCCAAGGGTGCGAAGTGTCTCCATGCGTGCCTTGGTGATGAAGCCGAAATCCCCGAAGGTTACGTAGAAGCGGATGCCATGATATCCCTTAGACGGCTCGGTCATGCCGGGAAACTTGCCGCTATCCCAGGGAAACTTGCCCGACTCCACAATTGCGCCACCAATCGAGGTGCCATGACCACCGATCCATTTGGTCACCGAATGCACCACCACATCCGCCCCGAATTCAAAAGGCCGGCAGAGGTAAGGCGTCCCAAAGGTGTTGTCCATCACCAACGGGATATCCGCATCGTGCGCAATCTTCGCAACCGCTGAGATATCCAGAACATTGTTTAGCGGGTTGCCAATAGTTTCGGCATAAACTGCCTTGGTGGCCGGCGTGATCGCCCGGGCAAAATTTTCAGGATCGTCTGGATCAACAAAATGGGTTTGGATTCCCATCCGACGAAAGGTGTAGTCGAACTGTGAATACGTCCCGCCATACAGCGTGCTTGCAGCAACCAATTCATCGCCTGCCTCCAGCAGGGTGAGTAACGCCACCATCTGCGCCGCCATACCGGACCCGACCACCAGTCCCGCTCGACCGCCCTCCAGCGTTGCAAGCCGTTCCTCCAGCATTGCATTAGTCGGATTGTTTATCCGGGAGTAGACATTGCCAAAGGTCTGAAGGTTGAAAAGACTCGCCGCATGATCCGTGGTGTCAAATACATAGGACGTGGTCTGGTAGATCGGCGCCGCACGCGACCCCGTAGCAGCGTCCGGTACCTGGCCCGCATGCAGGCAAAGGGTCTCAAAACCGAATTCGCGGTCACTCATAACGTTTTCCCAAGGATATTCCCATTTTCAATAGACCAGCCATCGGGGTCGTTTAGCCGAGATCACCTTGGTGGTTACGCCGAAGAGATTGAGCCCCCCGAGCAGTCGCCCATGCTCGATCTTGACGCAGCGGTCCATTACTACCTCAAGGCCGCCCTGCTCCGCGATCGATTTAGCCTCATCATTTATTACGCCAATCTGAAGCCAGAGCACTTTGGCACCAATGCCAACTGCACTTTTGGCAACCGATGTTGCCGCTTCAGACTTTTGAAAGACATCAACCACTTCAACACCGATATCTTTCGGGATTGCCTCCAGGGACGGGTAGCAGACTTCGCCCAGGACCTCGTCGTAATTCGGATTCACCGGAATAACCCGGTAGCCATGATCCTGCATGTACTTCGCCGCAAAAAAACTAGGCCGCCACCAGTTTGCCGATAGCCCGACTACCGCAATGACTTTGCGTTCAACCAGAATACCGCGAATGGTTTCGATGTCGGCTGACATTTAGCTTCTTCACCTAATTTTCCAAGCGAATCATCATAACTCAATCCTGCCCGAAAGAAACACAACCGGCCGTCCGACTAAAGTTTCTTGAATGCCATTGCAGATTGCAGGGCGCCCTTCGGGCGCCCTCCTTTATTTGCGCACTAGATTTAATTCAACAGATACCGGATTTCGCAAATCGTCGAGAACGGGGCAATGCTGATTAACCGCCTGCCGAAGACGTTCTAGCTCCTGGTCACTGGCTGAGGTCTGGACTTTAATTTCCCCGGTGATATGTGAAAAACCAGCCCGCACCGAATCGTCCATTCCGAAGAACCCTCTCGCGTCGGAATGGCCCGTCACACTGACGGATACCTCTTCCAGAGGAATCCCTAACGCATCGGCGTAGAGACGATAGGTAACCTCATGGCAGGCCGCCAACGCGGCCAGCACGTATTCACCGGGCCGGGGGCCCTGATCCGTGCCACCCATCCCTTTGTTCTGATCCACCACAATATCGAACTCACGTGCTTTCACCCGACTCATAAAACCGTCGACCAGTCGGCTATCAGCCTTTACTTTGACAGCGCACTTATCAGGATTTGCCGACAGAATCTCTCTTTTTTGATCCCAGATCTCTTTGAAGTCTTTAATGGTCATACTTGGCCTGTTCGAAACGAAAATTAAGGTGCAAGCGCGACGCGGTAGCGAATTCACCGCCGCCCACGTTCAAGCTGAATTGAGGAGCCTAAATATACCCGGGCACTCACGACTCGTTTTTAACCCTACTTGCCTTATCTCGATCAGGATCGGAGCCACTGACAAACCCATCATCGTGGCCACACTCGATTGGAAATTGGTGGGCAGAACGTGGGATAGAAGTGGGATAGAAGTGGGCCGTGTCCTATTTATCGAGTAGCCAATCGCTGAAACAGGGAAAATGTCTCGAGGATATTATAAAAAATCCCTTGTTTACCGTAAAAAAAGTATCTTTTAAAAAATGAAAACGTTGCCCACTTCCTAAGAAACTTTTTTTATTTCTAAAAAAAGTCTTTACAGTCCTCGGAAAAATCTCTAAGTTGGCGTTTGCCCAAGCGACAAAGATCGCGAGGCCTCGGAAAGTTTTCAAAACTCAGCCGTGGGTGAGTCGATTGCAACCAGAAAGGTTCCGTACGGAGGTAACTGAAGTAATGCAGACACAGGCAGCAACTGGGCCGCAGGACTCGATCCGCTCTTTATTGTCGGATATCGAGAGCTTCTGCCGCTCCTATGACATGGCAGAAACCACATTCGGTCGCCAGGCAGTCAACGATGGCAAGTTGTGCCAGAGGCTCCGTACCGGAAAAGGGATCACGATTAACACCGTTCATAAGATTCACGACTTTATTCGCAAGAAAAGCGCCCTTTCCCATCCGCTTTCCCTTACGCCCAATGTCTCCTTAGTCGCCCCCAGTCGGGATAAGTCTAATGGCGCGCCCCATGAACCGGCCTCGTCACAAAAAGACATCAGCGCCAAAAAAGCGTCGCCCCAAACACGGCCATTTCGCTTTTACGACAACCGGCAGAAATACCTCGGATTTGTGAATACCTGTGACGAGAAATGGAAAGTGGCAGAACGTGCGGCGCATGAACTGTCCCATGTACAGCCCGTGCCTCCGGCGCTTCGCATTTTTGACGCAGGCGTGGGGGACGGCTCGGTGCTGAGCTATCTGCTGCGCGCAACCCATCAAAAATTCCCAACGATTCCATTTTTTGTCGTCGGCAAAGAGATCAGCCTGGAGGACGTGCGACTCTGTCTGGATAACCTACCCGACCGATTCGCTGAACACCCGGCTAGCGTTATCTGTATTACCAATCTTTTTTACAGTGAAGCGCCCTGGCTGATGCCTGGAAACATGGCTGCTGCAGCAGCACTTAACTGGCACGAGATTTCCCTGCAGGGCGACTCCGCTCAGGAATACGGGGAGCAGTTAAAGGCCATCGACGACATCCTCGTGGATGGGTGGGAAGTCAAAGTCAGCGAGAAGACTGGAAACCCCCGTTATGTCCGACCCTCAGTCCTGGTAATTTTCCGGGAGGACAACCGATTCTTGCTTGACTCTGTCATACCTCGCCGTGGACAGGTTTCCGGTGACTATGATCTGATACTGGCCGCCCAACCTTGGCGCGCCCGAATGAGCGCGCAGTTCAAGGCTGAAAAAGTGCTTGCCCCGCTGGTGCGAAGCCTTGGGCCAGGGGGTAGGCTTCTGGCCGTCCAATCTGCCGGAAACGATCCAGGCATGGAACTCGTCAACATTGTCTGGCCCGACGAGAACCCGTTTGAGGTAAACCGGCATGATCTTCTGAAAGCGCTCAAGGATAAGCTCGGCCGTGCCGGCTCAAATTACAACTTTAATGCCGGTTCCGACAACAAATCGATTATGAAATACGAGATGAAAACGCTGCCCAATGAGATTGCCGACAGCATCGGCACATCCACTCTTTTCGCAGCCTGGAACGCGTCGACCTATGTTGCCCAAATTGAAGATGACCGTCTGCAACCGGCAGTAGCATCCGGCGCATACCTTGAAGCAACCGAGAAAGTGCTGCAAAAGCACAATGGCATCTGGTTTAATGACGAGACCTTTGTGGTATCCCGTAGACGCAATTCAATCGCTCACGGCAACTCGCACAGCCCCTCTACTGCCAGCCCCCTTTATGCTGGCAAATAAATTCACTACGGAATAGCCTACCCATGAAAGAGCATTATTACTTTGACAACGCAGCAACGACACTGCCAAAGCCGGAACCGGTATACCAGTTCATGGATCAGTTCTTCCGTAGCCACGGAGTGAACCCTGGTCGCTCAGGGCACGAACTCGCGGTCGAGGCTGAAACGATGATCGTCCAAACCCGGCGAATGCTGGGGGAGTTTTTCGGTTTTTCAGGCGATCCGGGCCGGGTAACGTTTTCCCAAAATGCAACCGACTCCATGAACGCCGCGCTGTCCGGGATGCTAAACCCTGGCGACCACATGATCATTACGCGGATGGAGCACAACTGTGTTCTGCGCCCGGCCAATCACTTCGAGCGCGATCATGATATCTCGGTCACACGTATCAGCGCAGACGCCAAAGGTTTTATCGATCCGGACGAGATCGCCAAGAGCATTCAGCCCAATACCCGGGTTGTTGTTGTCAATCATGCTTCTAATGTCACCGGCTCGCTGCAGGATGCAGCGACGATTGGCAAACTGGTAAAAGAAACGGACGCGGCCTTTATTCTCGACTCCTGTCAGACCGCAGGCGTGGTCCCCATTGCCATGGACGACTGGGGTGTGGATGTGCTGGTCTATACCGGACACAAAGGGCTTTTCGGGCCTATGGGCATCGGCGGCATGCTGGTGGCGGAAGGTGTTGATATCCGCCCGCCGCGCACCGGAGGTACCGGGGTGAATTCGATCTCCCCTTTCCAGCCTGACGAATACCCCTACCGGATGGAGACTGGCACCCACTGCCTGCCAGGTATCGCTGGACTGAATGCTGCCCAGAAGTGGTTTGCTGAAGTGGGTCGGTCCCACGGCGCGGATGCCGACAGCACCCATGGGCAGGCCTGTGCAGCAGCGCTGGCCCATATCCACGAACAGGAACTTGGCGCGACCCAGTATCTGCTCAATGCCTTTAACAGTATCGACGGTGTCAAACTCTATGGGCCTGAAATTGGACAGCCACGGGTTTCAACACTGTCAATCAATATCAGGGATCTTCCTGCAGACCAGGTCGGCACTATGCTGGATGCCGATCATGCAGTCTGTGTCAGACCGGGTCTGCACTGTGCACCGGATGTTCACGAACTGCTTGGCACCGTTCCCCAAAATGGCACCGTGCGTTTTGCCTCGGGATATTTCACTGATGACGAAGACCTGAATCAGGCCGTCGAGGCTGTCCGGGATCTCGCCGAAAACTAGCCGATAGTAAAATTTTTGCCTAACCGCTCACCGCCCTGAGGCAGGATGTTTTTATGAAAGCTGTAGAAAGCGTGATTGATCTGGTCGGCGGAACCCCGCTTGTCCGACTCAATAATATTGTTGAACCTGACATGGCGACCGTTTACGCCAAAATGGAAAACCTTAATCCGTCTGGCTCTGTTAAAGATCGAATGGCGATCAACATGGTGAAGCGGGCTGAGGCGGCGGGCCTGCTCAAACCGGGCGGCACCATTGTCGAGAGCACCTCAGGCAATACCGGGCTTGGACTGGCGATGGCTGCAGCGGTCCGTGGCTACCGCTGTGTCTTCACAATCCCGGACAAGATGAGTCAGGAAAAGATTGACATGCTGAAGTCCTACGGGGCCGAGGTGATCGTCACAGCGACCGACCTTGATCATCATCACCCCGACAGCTATGTGGAAGTTGCCAAGCGGGTCGCTCGCGAAACACCTGGGTCTTTCTACACTGATCAGTATTCCAATCCCCATAACCCAGAAGCCCACTACCTCACCACCGGTCCCGAGATCTGGGAGGCCACCGACGGCAAGATCGACTCCTTTGTGGCGGGACTGG
>JABJIU010000214.1 GCA_018661145.1 Pseudomonadota bacterium
GAAATCAGAAAAGAACGTGCACCCCCGGCCGGTCGGCCGGGGGCTGGTATTACCTACTCAGGCATTCACAAACTTGTTGCGGTACTCCGTACGAACATCAGCGTACCACTGCGGCTCTTTCGGCCACGGCCATAGATTAGCCAAGGCATCACCGGGGTAGATCTGGTTAAACCACTTACCGTAGTCCGCACTGGCGTGCTTATCAGCACCAAGCACAGCAGAGTTGTAGCCGTGCTGACCCCATCCATCCACACCACCGCCATCGATTGACCGACCGGCTGCAACCGGATCAAAGCAGTAATCGAGGAATGCGTAGGTCTCGTCGACATTGGCTGCCGCCGAGGAGATAGTGAGGCCGTCCACCCATGCCAGAGACCCTTCGATCGGTGCGCGGTAGATGACAGGCTTACCTTCTTTCATCTGAACAGTAGGCGGACCATCCCAGGTTTGACCGACCACCACACCGCCACTCATGAAGCCATTTTTCTGGCTGTCGGCGTCATTCCAGAACAACTTGATCTGACTCTTATTCTTGATACAGAAATCGGTGACAACCTGCCAGGTCTTCCGCATGGTCGCTTCATCGGCATATGCCGCACGCATCGCGCCAGGCTCCAGTGCACCTGTAGTCTCAAGATAAAGACCTGCTCCGAGCATTCCCGAATGCGGCCGCATCATTGTTTTGCCCTGAACATCCGATTGCCATACGTCTCCATAACTCGGCATTTCGCCGTCACGTGGAGGTGTCCACTTATCGGAGCGCCAGGCAATACCTTCCGTGCCCCAGATCTGCGGCAGCCAATGGGATCCTTTACCGCCAAAGTTCCACTCGTTATCACCTACTGCCAGCATCGCTGGGTTCAGATTCTTGACGTTCGGGATCCGGCCGTAATCAATCGGCTGGATCAGGCCCAGCGGCTCCCACTGCAGAGAACGCATATTGGTCGGGCTGCAGACATCAAAGCCTTTACCTTTCGTAGCTTTCATCTTGTTTATGATTTCTTCGTTCGAGCCGATGCCGGTGAAGTTGACAGTAATACCGGTTTTCTCCTTGAACGACGTCAGAAATCCTGGTGGGCAATAGTCTGACCAAAGTAGCACGTTGACCTCACCGGACGAGGCAAGCACTTTGGGGCTAACAATCCATGGACCCACAGCCGCTGCCGTAGAAACGGCGGCCGATTTCTTTACAAATGATCTTCGACTTTGATTCAGTTTTTGATCTGTCACTTTGTCCTCCTGAGTGGTTTGATCTTCAACAACTTCCAGTTTCCAGAGACCTCTCCGAAACCTGGATCCCTCCTTAAACCTCGCGCGGTATCGAATGAGCCATCATGCAATCCGCCGTGGCGGTCTTAAATTCTAATATAAAGATATTTCATTAATGCTGCATCAGTATCCTCGCCCTAAGCCAGGCGTTCAACCGAACAAAAATCTGTCTAAAATAACTACAAAACGAACTTAAAGGTACGTTGATAAGTCCCCGGATCCGATTAATACTCAGCTAGGGTCTGGCGAATTACCTCACAAATCCGATCGATATGGTGGTGCTCGCTGACTAAAGGCGGTGCCAACAGCGCGGCATCTCCGGTCATCTTGATGTGGAGTCCATTCTTGAACAGGCGTTTTTGGAAGTCGATACCGCGAACTCCAGGATTTCCCATCGGCTCAAGATCGACCCCGGCAAAGAGTCCGTAACCGCGAATATCAGTAACCAGTGGGATGTCGCTCAAAGCAAACACCTGATCCAGGAAATACCCGGAAAGCTCAGCTGCGCGTTCGATGAGATTTTCCTTTTCGAAGATATCCATCGTTGCGATCCCGGCGGCACAGGCAGCCGGATGTCCTGAATAGGTATAGCCGTGGAAGAACTCGATGGCGCCCTCGGCAGAACTGTCCATGATGGAATCGTATACCTTGTCACTCACCGCCACCGCACCCATCGGCTGGGCAGCGTTGGTTAAGGCTTTTGCCATGGTCATGATGTCAGGGGTAATCCCAAAGGCCTGTGATGCAAACGGTGTACCCATACGGCCAAAACCGCAAATCACCTCATCAAAAATTAGCAGGATGCCGTGATCATCACAGATCTCCCGCAGCCTTTCGAGGTAACCCTTGGGCGGCACGAGACAACCGGTTGATCCGGCAACCGGTTCAACGACACACGCGGCGATGGTGTCCGGGCCGTAATTCATAGCAAAACGCAAAAGGTCATCGGCCAGATCCAGGCCCTCGTTCGGCTGGCCCTTCACAAACCGGTTTTCGGGCAGCCAGGTATGGCGCATGTGGACAATCCCGGGGATGCCTGGACCGAAGGCCTGACGGTTTTTGATCATCCCACTCAGGGACACGCCGGCCATATTCACACCGTGATAGGCCCTTTCGCGCGAAACAAAACGCTGGCGCTGCCCCTCACCACGCGCATAGTGATAAGCGTAAGCGACTTTCATTGCTGTATCGATGGCTTCAGACCCGGAGTTGGCAAAAAAGATATGGTCGAGTCCATCGGGGGTCAGTTTTGCAACCCGTCGAGCAAGTTCAAAGGACAGGGGCTGAGCCAGCTGAAAGGGAGGCACGTAGGCAGAGGTCTTAAGTTGGTCGTGCACGGCCTGAGCAATCTCGGGCCGGCTGTGGCCGGCCGCGCAGCAAAAAAGCCCTGAGGAGCCGTCCAGGATCCGCTCGTCAGCGTCGTTGTACATATAGACACCTTCACTGCGAACGACAAACCGGGGATCAGCTTTGAAGTCCCGGTTGGAAGTGAACGGCATCCAGTGGTTTTCGAGGAATTCCGGGTCGTATTTCATGATTTATTCCTTAACAAATTTGACCAAGATGGTGGCTTCGACAATCGAAGAATTATATGATACCCGGTTCCCCAGTCGCTCATCGGATTACCACGCAGGCTCACGCCCGAGTGAATCGGGGCACGCTCTTTCACCGACGGCAGATTGCCGCGATTGACGGCCGATTGGCGATGGCGGACCAAAACAGGGCAAGGGGCGACAACTACCGTTACGCCCATCTTTTTCGACATAGGCCCGCACTGGAGCGCTCAACCAGCGAGGCCCAATTACAGGAGTGAAGTTGATGAAAATGACTACCGAAGAAGCGTTTATCAAAGTCCTGCAGATGCACGGCATTGAACACGCGTTTGGCATTATCGGATCAGCAATGATGCCGATTTCAGACCTGTTTCCCGCAGCAGGCATTAAATTCTGGGACTGCGCCCATGAATGCAACGCTGGCATGAGTGCCGATGGCTACACCCGCGCTTCGGGGAAAATGAGCATGGCTATTGCCCAGAACGGCCCCGGCATCACCAATTTCGTGACCCCGGTTATGACGGCCTACTGGAACCACACGCCACTCCTGTTGGTAACGCCCCAGGCGGCGAACAAGACTATTGGTCAGGGGGGATTTCAAGAAGTCAAACAGATGGCAATCTTTCAGGATCTGGTCTGTTATCAGGAAGAAGTGCGCGACCCAACCCGGATTGCCGAAGTCCTGAACCGGGTCATCGAAAAAGCCCACAGGGGCTCGGCTCCGGCGCAGATTAACGTGCCGCGTGACTTCTGGACCCAGGTCATCGATATCGAATTGCCTCAAGTGATTGGTATTGAGCGCTCTCCCGGGGGTGCTGATTCGATCGCGCGCGCCGCCGCACTGCTCTCGGAAGCCCAATTCCCCGTAATTCTGAACGGTGCGGGTGTGGTGCTAAGCGGTGCCATCGAAGCGTCCGCCGCGCTTGCAGAAAAACTCAGCGCGCCGGTATGTTGCAACTATCAGCATAACGATGCCTTTCCAGGATCCCACGCGTTGTCTGCCGGTCCGTTGGGCTACAACGGATCCAAGGCGGCAATGGAACTCATTGCGCAGGCGGATGTAGTGCTGGCACTTGGCACACGGCTGAATCCTTTCTCCACCCTGCCGGGCTACGGAACCGATTATTGGCCGAAGGCAGCCCGCCTAATCCAGGTGGATATCAATGCTGACCGGATCGGTCTTACTAAGCGGGTTGAAGTGGCCATTCAGGGTGATGCAAAACGGGTTGCCGAGCAACTGCTTGAGCAACTGGCGTCCCAGGCGGGAGATGCCGGCCGCGATGCCCGACTCGCTGAGATTGCTCGCAGCAAACATTCCTGGGCGGAGGAACTCGCCACGATGAATCACGAGGACGATGATCCCGGAACCACCTGGAACCAGCGCTCACGTGACAGCCAGCCCGAGCGGATGTCTCCGCGTCAGGCGTGGCGGGCCATCATGGCGGCACTCCCC
>JABJIU010000140.1 GCA_018661145.1 Pseudomonadota bacterium
CCGACAGCTGGGGATAGATCGCAGGCAGGCACAGGAATATATCGACCTCTATTTCGAGCGATATCCTGGTGTACGCGCCTTCATGGATGCCATCAGAGCGAAGGTCCGCGAGGATCGCTTCGTCGAAACGGTTTTCGGCCGCCGACTCTTTTTGGCAGACATCAGTTCAAGCAACCATGCCCGCAGGCAAGCTGCTGAGCGTGCTGCCATCAACGCTCCGATGCAGGGAACCGCCGCTGATCTCATTAAACTTGCGATGCTGTCGGTGGACGAGTGGCTCGGTGAGAATGGCCGTGGGGCGCGCATCATCATGCAGGTGCACGATGAGTTAGTGCTAGAAGCGCCTGAGTCGGACACAGAGAGTGTGGCCAAGACAGTGGCCGAACTGATGGCTTCAGTGGCCGATCTTGCCGTTCCGTTGAAAGTGGATGTCGGCATTGGCCCCAACTGGGCGCAGGCACACAGCTGACGTCCGGGTTCAGTCCGTTCGCGACAGCAGTTCGGCTATCTGCTGACGCGCTTCATCGATGCCGATGGCATTGGTAGCGGAAAACAGTTGTGCTGTAGCAAGCGGTATCCGGCTGAGAGATTTCTGGGCTGCGCGCAACGCCTTCATCCGTTTTTCCTGGCCTAGCTTGTCACATTTGGTCAGCAGGATATGGACTGGCAGGCTGACCGACGCGCACCATTCGATCAGTTTCCAGTCCGACGCGGTGGGCTCGCGTCGGCAGTCGACAGGCAGGATCAGCGCCCGTAAGGATACCCGCTCCTCAAGATAGCGCTGGACGATTTTCTCCCAGTGCTGCTGAAGGGCCGCCGGGACCTTTGCGTAACCGTAACCGGGCAGGTCCACCAGGCGAAAATGTGTGTCGAGGGTGAAGAAAATAATCTGCTGGGTCCGGCCGGGAGTCTTGCTGGTACGGGCCAGCGCCTTACGCGAGGTGATAGCGTTGATGGCGCTGGACTTGCCGACGTTGGATCTTCCGGCGAACGCAACCTCGGCGCCGGTATCCTCCATCCAGTCGCGACGGTGGTGTGCGGCACAGTGATACTCGGCCTTTCGCAGCAGTTGTGGTTCGCAGGTCGTTGAAGTCACAGGGTATAATTGAGTTTTCGTCTGGTCATAGGCGTTCATGCACGCCGGTGACCGAATTCCGCACAGGCGTACTGGTCTGCCAAGCGCACGCGACCCCGGTCAGCGGGCTCGTTAATAACAGGAGCAGTTTAATGAATCGGCTGGTATTCATCATCACGACTATTCTAATGACAGGCATGTCGGCCCAGGCTGTTGCGGGCGACCCTGCAGCTGGACAGGTCAAAGCGCAGGTCTGTGCGGCTTGCCATGGGGCTGATGGTAACAGCACCAACTCCGGTTTTCCTTCCCTCGCTGGGCAAGTGTCCGGGTATATCGGCGGGCAGTTGGCCGCGTTCAAGTCGGGCAAGAGAGCCAATGCCATCATGATGGGTCTGGCACAGCCGCTCAGTGCGGAAGATATGGCTGATATCGATGCATGGTATTCCTCGCAGACGATTGCGCCACGCAGCATCAGCGAGGATCAGCTTACGCTAGCCAGTGAGGGTGAGTCTCTTTACCGGGGCGGTTCGGCAGAGCTTGCGATCCCGGCGTGCATGGCGTGTCATGGTCCGGCGGGACACGGGATTCCCACCAACTATCCCCGGGTTGCCGGTCAGTGGCTGGAGTACCTCGAAAGTCAGTTGCTGGCCTTCAAGTCCGGTGAACGGGCCGGCAAAATAATGGGGCCCATTGCGCACCGGCTTTCGGCGCAGCAGATTCATGCGCTTTCCGTCTACATGTCGGCGCTGCAATAGCGTAACCGACCCGAATCTGGCTTTGTAAAGCCGGCACGCCTGCTGACACCGGGTACAGGCAGTGGAATCCGGAGACGATTATGGCAACAGAAAAACTCTGGGGCGGGCGGTTTAGCGGCGACACGGACGCCACGGTAGAGGCGTTCACCGCCTCCGAGCATTTTGACCGCCGGCTCGCGCAATACGACATCGCCGGCTCGCGCGCCCACGCGCTCATGCTGCAGTCTTGCGGAATCATCAGCGAGGCCGATGGTCTGGCGATCATCGATGGTCTCGACACCATCACGCAGGAGATTTCAGCAGGCCGCTTTCAATGGAGTGCGGCGCTCGAAGATGTGCACATGAATATCGAGGCGAGGCTCACCGAACTCGTGGGGGAACCTGGCAAGAAGCTGCACACCGCACGCTCACGCAACGACCAGGTGGCAACCGATCTGCGGCTCTTTACCCGTGACGCGATCGATCAGTTACAGGCAGACCTTACCGCACTGCAGCGAGCGCTGGTCGAACTGGCAGAAGGTGAAGCCGAGTCGATCATGCCGGGGATGACTCATATGCAGACCGCCCAGCCCGTGACCTGCGGCCACCACCTGCTCGCCTGGAACGCTATGCTGGATCGCGACTGGCAGCGTCTGGCTGACTGCCGTCGACGGGTCAATATCTCGCCGCTGGGCGTCGCTGCGCTTGCGGGCACCGGCTTTCCCGTGGACCGGAACATGACCGCAGCGGCGCTCGGGTTCGATGGGGTCTCCGGGAATTCCCTGGATGCGGTATCCGATCGGGATTTCGCGATCGAATTCTGCGCGGCCGTCGCGCTGCTGATGGTACACCTTTCTCGGATGGCCGAAGAACTGGTGTTGTGGGCCTCCCAGCATCTGGGTTTTGTGGACCTTGGAGATGCCTTCTGCACCGGGTCCAGCATCATGCCGCAGAAGAAAAACCCCGATGTCGCCGAACTCGTGCGGGGCAGAAGTGGGCGGGCGGTCGGGAATCTGGCCTCACTTTTGGTTCTGATGAAGGGTCAGCCCCTCGCTTACAATCGGGATAATCAGGAAGACAAGCAGCCCTTGTTCGACAGTTTTGATAATGCACACGCCTGTCTGGTGGTACTTGCTGCCATGGTGCCGAATATGACCTTTGACCGACAACGGATGCGCGAGGCTGCCGGTCGCGGTCATGCGACGGCAACGGATCTCGCAGATTATCTGGTGCGCCGGGGCTTGGCCTTTCGGGACGCACACGAAGCCGTGGGAAAGGCCGTCCAGTTTGCTGAATCTGTACAGAGGGAACTCGATGCCCTTTCGCTTGATGAGTTGCGCGGTGTTTGTGAACTGATCGACAAAGATGTCTTTGAGGTCCTGACGCTTGAAGGCGCTGTTCATTCACGCAATCATGTGGGTGGTACTTCTCCCGACCAGGTCCGTCAGGCCGTCGCTGAGGCCCGTCAGGCCCTGGCTGACCGCTGACCGGCGGGATAGCGTAATCAAAATGGGATTCCTTGCAATGAGCCAAATTCGAAACGCAACGACGCTCACACTGGTCGTTATCGTATTGTGCGCAGGTGTGCTGAGTTCAGGTTGCGGTCAGAAAGGGCCTTTGTATATTCCTGAAACGCCCGCCTCGGAAGAGTCCGAAGACAGCGACAGTTAATCCGAACGTGGATCACTTCGGATATCGACAGGATCAGCTGCACGCAGAAGAAGTTCCGCTTGCCACCATTGCTGAGCGCGTTGGAACCCCGTGTTATGTCTATTCGCGAGCAACGTTGGAGCGCCATTACCGGGTTTTTGATGACGCTTTCGGTGACTGGCCTCATCACATCTGTTTTTCGGTCAAGGCCAACGGTAACCTGGCAGTGCTGCAGGTGCTTGAGCGCCTGGGTGCCGGTTTTGATATTGTATCGATGGGAGAACTGGATCGGGTCCTGGCGTCAGGGGGGCGTGCCAGTGATGTCGTTTTCTCGGGAGTCGGCAAGTCGAGCGACGAAATCGCCCGGGCGCTCCGGGCCGGTGTGCGAATCCTTAGTATCGAGTCTGGGCAAGAACTGGACAGGGTAAATGCGGCCGCACTTGCTGCCAACACCAAGGCGCCGATTGCTTTTCGCATCAACCCCGACGTCGATCCCAAAACCCACCCGTATATCGCAACCGGGCTCCGAGAAAACAAGTTCGGTGTGTCTGCGGCAGATGCGCTGGGGCTTTACCGCAAAGCTGATGCCATGGCAGGAATTGAGGTCGCTGGCATCGGTTGCCACATTGGCTCGCAACTAACTGAGGTGGATCCCTTTTGTGATGCCCTGGAAAAGGTGCTGGATCTAGTGGAAGCTTTGGCACAAAATGGCATCACACTGCAGCACCTGGATCTTGGCGGCGGTGTCGGCATACGTTATTCCGATGAAACCCCGCCCGACCCCAAAGACTATGTGCAGGCCATGCTGGCGATCTTAAAGCGGCGGAACTGCGATCTCAGTGTGACCCTCGAGCCCGGCCGAGCTATCGCCGGAAACGCAGGGATTCTTTTGAGCCGTGTCGAGTATCTCAAGCCCGGGCCCTCGAAGGATTTCGTGATCGTCGATGCCGCGATGAACGACCTTCTGCGCCCGGCGCTGTATCAGGCATGGCACGAGGTGGTCGCGGTAGATCGTCGACGCAATTGCGAGATGCGCGAGTGCGATATTGTTGGTCCGGTCTGTGAGACGGGGGATTTCATTGCCCGCGACCGGCAGCTGGCCGTTGCACCAGGCGATCTGGTTGCCGTGCGTTCGGTCGGTGCTTACGGTTTCGTGATGGCATCGAACTACAACGCCCGTCCCCGCCCGGCGGAAGTAATGGTCGATGGCGATCAGTTGTACGTGGTTCGACAGCGTGAGCAGACCGCCGACCTATTCTCGACTGAGACATTGCTGCCATGACAGTCCCCCGGTTCGCATGAATTTGTTGTCTGACAGACCGGCTGACCCGCTTTTTCTCAGCGTCACGCTGATCTTGTGCGCAATCGCAGGGGTAGCTACCTCGGCCTGGTGCATCCACATCGACGACGTCATCAATAACGATGGCGTGGAGTACATCCGCGCGGCTGAACAATTCGCAGCGCGAAACTGGGCGGGTGCATTCGCGGTGCACCAGTGGCCATTTTTTTCGTTTTTGATGTGGGGGACGAGCGTAGTCCTCGGCACCAGTTACGAAGTTGCGGGTCAGTTGCTCAACACCTCTTTCTTCACGGCTTCTTCATTGCTCTTTGTCGGCGTGGTGAGGGCCTTTGGCGGTACGTCACGGCGGCTGACAATACTGGCGGCGCTGGTTGCGGTGCTGCATCCCGCTTTTAATGAATACCGAGCCTTCATAATTCGCGATGCGGGGTATCTCGCGTTCTACCTGCTGGCGCTTTTGTATCTTGCCCGTTCGCTCCAGGCCCCGGCGGGGCGCTACCCCGCCGCTGTACTGGTGGCACTACTGGTTGCCAGCCTCTTTCGGGTTGAAGGCGTGGTGTTTCTTCTTTCGGCCCCGCTTCTGATCCTGACTGTCCGGGGCGAGAGCAGTGGTTCCCCCTGGACCCGATTGGCGCTGACGGTTTTGTCTGCGGCTGTCCTCGCGCTGGTGCTGGGTTGGTGGTTGATCGCCCCCAACGGCGGCGTTTCCGCAGAAGTCTCGGCCAGCGCGCCGCTGGAGGTTATCAGTACCGCGTGGGATCAGATTAGTAGCAGCGTATCGCAAAAGATAGCCTTGCTGCGTACAGAGTTCTTGGGCATCTATGCTGCGGAATATGCCTGGGCCCTGTTTGTTTTTGCGGTGCTCATGATTTTGCTGTCGGCGACTTTCTCGCAGCTAACCATACCTTGGGCGTTGCTTGCGATTGGCGGGGTCGCTGTCGGTGTGCGTTTCCCGCTCAAATCACTGAACCGGATCTGGCTGACGCTGGTCGGCATGCACCTTGCGATACTGCTGGTCTTTGCGGTGATCAAATTGTTCCTTGTCGCGCGTTATCCGCTGGCGCTCGCGGTTACGATTCTGATCCTCATTCCCTTTGCGCTTGAGCGTGTGGCGTTAGCTATCAGATGGCACAAACTCAAGACACCGGCACGGGCGCTGGTGGGTGTGCTGCTGCTGTGGGCGGTGGGCGAGAGCGTCAGCGGCCTCGACAACGTTACCCGTGCGAGTGCTATCAAAGACGCTGGCTTGTGGTTGGCAGATCGGGCAACGACGCCAGAATCACTCGTCACTAACGACCGACGCTTGGCATACTACGCGGGAAGACACAAGGATCTTAAAAATATAGAACCACGGTACGCGAGACTCAAACTGGGCCTTACAGAATGGAAATGGTGGACAAAGGGCTCATATCTCGCGTTGCGCCTGAGTCGAAAAGACAAAGCAAGGGAGGATTTATTCACGGAGGCTCTTGGGAAGTCTCCCGTAAAGGAATTTGCAGGGGAATCAGGCGATCGAGTGCTAGTCTTCAAAATCTATGAGTAAGGTCTTGACCGGAGGGTCTCCGAGTTGATTGGCTCAGCAGTCGACGTAATCGTCGTAGTAGGCTTAGGTGATTAGCTATTAGGAGTTAAATCCCCTGTTTCAGTGATGCAGCATCCGATCCGTCAGAGTCCGCATCTCATCTACGGACAGGTTTTCAAAATACATCCGGTGCCACAGTTCCAGGTTGAGCAGGATCCACAACCGGAAATTGTGATCCGCTTTTCCACTGAGATGTTCATCCAGCAGCGTTTGTATTGTGACGCCGTCGAATATACCGGCCTGGACAAAACGAGACTCAGCGAAAAGATTCCGTAGAAAATGGCTGAGGTCGTTTCGCAGCCAGAGCGCGATCGGAAAACCAAAGCCCTGCTTTTCGCGGTACACCAGTTCTCGCGGCAAATACCGGGAAGACACCGACCGCAGAATATGTTTAAGTTTCATCCCCTTGAGCTTCATTTTGCCCGGAATGCCCGCGGCATACTCAACCAATCTATGGTCCACAAGGGGGGACCGGTTTTCGAGCGAGTGCGCCATGCACATCCGGTCTGCGATCACGAGCAGGTGGTCAGGCATTCGTGTCATGAGATCTGTGTAGAGCATCCGGTCTACCAGTTCGTTGACGTTATGCGCATCAAAATGGGTCAGGATTTTTTCTCGAGAATCCTGTGAATCGAAGGTGGCTTGTGCCTCCGGGGTAAAAAGCGAGCGCTTGGCGTCGTCAGTAAAACGCAGAAAACTCATGCTGTGGGCATAACGGTCGCCACGATCGCGTAGGGACATTTCATTAAGCCAGCGCGCTTTTTGTGCAATGGCCTTGTACTGAAAGGTGTCGGGGATCAGGCGAATCAGGCGAGACATCACGGTTTGACGCAGCCAACGCGGCATGACTGCGTAGTAGTCGGCCAGACGCTGCCCAGCAAAACGGTCGTAGCCGGCAAAACTTTCGTCACCGCCGTCCCCCGAGAGGGCTACCTTGACGGTACGGCTTGCAAGCTGGGCAACCAGATACACGCCCACGCCAAAGGGGTCCGAGGGTTCATCCATGTGATGGATCATGGCTGGAATCTTGTGAATCATGTCGGACTCGACAATTTCTTCATGTGCCTCCATCCCATAGCGCTCGGCGACCATCCTGGCGTAGGGCAGTTCATTGAACGACTGCTCCTTCACACCGATTGAAAAGACCGGGACAGGCTGATCCTGAAGGCTTGCCATCATGGCGGAGACGGTGCCGGAGTCGATGCCGCCTGACAGGAAGGCCCCGACGCGCACGTCACTTAGCATGTGTGACTCCACCGTTTCGAGCAGGGTCTGATGCAGGCCTTCTTCGATGTCTTTTTCCGATCCAGAGTGTTTCTTCAGAAAGTCGATGTTCCAGTAGCGGTCAACCTTGACGGTTTCGTTCTCATAAACCAGTCGGCTTCCGGCGGGGAGTTTCCGGATGTCTTTGAAGAATGTGAATTCATCGGGCATGAAGCGAAGCGACATGTAATGCCACAGCCCCTCAAGTTCCATTCGGGGCTCAATGAGTCGCGATGCCAATAGGGCTTTCACTTCTGACGCAAAGGAAAATGCCCCTGATGCCGTACTGAAGAACAGGGGTTTCTGGCCCATGTGATCGCGCGCCAACAGTAGGCGATGACGCGCACGGTCCCAGAGCGCAAAGGCAAACATGCCCTGCAGATGTTTGACGCAGTCATCGCCGTGCTCCTCGTAAAGATGAAGGATGACCTCAACATCGGTACGGGTGCGAAAGCGATGCCCTTTTTCTGTCAGCGCTTCACGCAGGTTGGGGCTGTTGTAGATCTCTCCATTACATACCAGCACCAGGGTTTCGTCTTCATTCAGAATCGGCTGATGACCGGTTTGCAGATCGATGATACTGAGCCGGGTCTGTGCCAGTACCATAGGACCCTGGCGGAAAAAGCCCATGTCATCGGGCCCCCGGTGCACGAGCGTATCGGCCATCGCATCAATGACGGCTCGCTGTTCCGGATCTGGACTCAGGATTCCCGCAATTCCGCACATATCATGGTTGAGATTGTCAGTAGAGAAGGCTTACGTGCGGTGCGACACCAAGGGAGTCGGACGGCACGGTAGGGCCAAGAACAGACCGATTGTACGGTCTTTCGCATTTCCCGGGCATGGGATAATCACTCGATGAGGCGACAGTCCGGAATCGCTGTTAGGCAAAGTCTGCTGCATCTGATGACAGGACTTGCCTCTTCATTGCTCCTGATGGCTGGTCTGATGTATTTGGTGGAGCGCTCCGGCAGTAAAGTGAATCTGTCGCTGGTATTTGAATCACTAAAGGCCATATCGCTTGAGGTGCTGTTGCTGTACACGCTGGTTGTTGTGGCGAACACGCTTGCCCGCGCCGTACGTTACCGTTTGCTGGTGGATGCCCGGATCGGCGCCTCAAAAACGCGTTTCACTCCTTTACTAGTCGTGACTGCGGTACGCAATATGGTGGTGGATTTGCTACCTGCCAGAATCGGCGAGCTGGTATTTGTCGCGATGCTAAAACGGGCCTGCGCCACCCCGGCAGCCACAGGCCTTGCTGCCGTGGCGCTTAGTCTGCTGCTCGATATTGTTGTTCTCATCCCCCTGCTGGTCCTGGTGGCGCTGGTACCGCTGACCGGACCTGCCTTGCGAGAGGGATCGTTTCCGGCCGCGCTGCTATTGATCATATTGAGCGTGGTTGCTGTAGTCGTCCTGTGGCCGGGTCTTCGGGCACTGGTGCGCTGGTCCCATAACAGAAACGCTGACCGGTCGTGGATGCGTCGGCCCGTTTCTCTTTTGTCCGATATTTCAGATGCACTAATCCAGTGCCAAAGCGTGGGGATACTGGGAAGGGCTCTTGGTATGACGGTGGTGATCCGTCTACTTAAGTACGGTGGCCTCTTGCTTCTTTTTTATTCCGTCACGTCGAGTCCCGGTATGGAGGTTGTTGCGGCGAGCGTGGCCGACGTCGTCGTTGCCCTGGTCGCATCGGAAGTTGGGGCAAGCGTGCCGGTGCCGACACTGATGAGTTTTGGGGCCTATGAAGCAGGCGGTGCGGCCGCTTTGTTACTGCTGGGATATCCTCTGGCGGCCGCAGTCATGGTACTACTCACCGTGCATATTGCGAGCCAGGTACTGGATTACGTCATCGGCGGAATCTGTCTGGTTCTCTTTTTTCTCATTAGGACTGATAGTGCAGGGTATCAAAAACACAATAGTGATACCCTCCCAGCGCCATCGGGTTGGAGATGGGGCTATGTTGGGCTTGCAGCGATGGCCCTCGTTTTGGCAGCTGGTTTATTCGTTTACCAACTGGACCGCGTTCACCTGGCGCGTTCGCAGGTAGCACCTCCCCCAAATGGGCTGCCTGTAAAGGTTTCAGATGGGTCTGCGAGTGCCCCAACTGGAATCAGTGGCTGGGTTGTCTGGAGCTCGAACCGATATGGGAATCACGATATTCTCAAAATACGTCTTGAGGACCGGCGTATTAGCCGGCTGACGGATCATCCCCACACCGAGACGTTTCCGCGAATCTCTCCCAGTGGCAGTGAGATCGTGTTCATGCGCTCCAGGGAGCCTTGGGTATCGTTGCGTGACCCGGTCAATTGGGATACTTATTTGCTGAATCTGGAGAGCGGACGTGAACGCTTACTCGCTGAGTATGCGGGTGCGCCCAGCTGGTCTGCAGACGGCCAACACATCTATTTCCAGCGTCGTGGATCGGCATTCGTCGAGTATGAGTTATCCAGTGGCAAGGAGCGCGTACTTTTTCGCGCTGGTACTGGCGGCATTCCGGCTGGAGTGGAGTTACAAACACCTTCATTCAATGCTACATCTGAAGGGCTGGCATCAACCTGGCGCGGGGTTCAGCGAAAGACAGGGATCAATTATTCCAACGGAACGGTGATATCCATTGGAGGAGGGTGTCAACTTACATGGTCTCCCGAAGGGCAGTTTGTCTATTGGATCGGTCACGGCGGATTGATGGAGAACCGACTCTATCGACAGATCCCTGGTAAGGGTATGGCTGAGCCGTGGCTGGATCTTCCGACGCCCTACAGTCATGAGTACTTTCCCAAATTAAATCAGGACGGACGGTATCTTGTGCTAGGTGCCAGCGCTGGCGGCCACGAGCACGACGTTGCTGACTATGAAATCTTTCTCTGGCTGGTGGGGGCGCCTGCCGATCAGGCGCTGCGCTTGACGTTTCACAGCGGAAACGACAACTGGCCCGATATTTATACAGATTAGATTATCTTACAACGGCTTTCAGGCGCTAATGGTCATCGCTACGAGACCTGAAAATACGAAAATAATAAGGCCAGCGAGTGATCGATAGCGGCGCTACCGAGAGCGATCGAAGCAGAATCTTCTGACCGCTTACATTAGTTGGGTCGAGGCGAAGCCGTTTGCATTTACCAGTTCCGACTGGTAACACAAGTGAATTTTCCCCTGGTTCAAATTTTGTCGTTATCGAGGATTGACCCATCTGGTCAACGAAGCGTCCGCCATCCGACCAGAAGAACTGCAAAATCCCTGGACCATCGCTTCGCATATTGATCTTGAGGATATTATTTGTCTGAAAATATTTACAAACGGATGGGGCGAAATGTATCTGACCGTCGTTGCTCGTTGTCTGCATATGCCAGCCGCTTTCGTCAATTGCTAGTTCAATATTCTCTGTAACTAGAATAGACGTTGCCGTTGTTAGGTCGAGGTACCGGAAACCCTCTCCCAACCCCAACACTTTAGCCGGGGGATCGTAG
>JABJIU010000221.1 GCA_018661145.1 Pseudomonadota bacterium
ACATCCTGGAAACTGTTGGGAAAGGCTTCAGAAAAGCCCTCGAGAGCCTCAAAAGTCGACCGACGGCAACATAAAAAGGCGCCACTGACCGAAGTCGTCTCGTGGTCCGCGAGATAGCGATGCATCGCGTCGCCAACATTGCCAGCACTGGGGTCAGGTGCATAGTGCACTGCCGAGTCACGTCCAACGTTGTCGCCGCATGACTGAACCGTCTGGTCGACGTTCTGCAGCATGCCACCCACGCATGCAACGTCATCTTCCTCAAGCAGTGCCGCAACATCGCTGATCCATCCCGGAGTCTGCATATCGGTATCGTCGTTAAGGAATACCAACGTATCCCCATGCGCCGTCTGTGCGCCAAGATTGCACTTGCGCGCAAAGTCAAAGCCCGGCTGATCACAGACCACGACCCCATCAAAACCGAACCGATCGGTCAGGGACTTCGCCTCACTAGCGTCGTCCTCGTAGTTCAGCACCAGTACAATCTCTACGCTGGCATCTACATCCTGTCGACCGTCAACGGATGATATTGACTCACGCAGAGCACGCAGACAGTGCTCCAGCAGGATCACTTCGGTTCCATCCACAACCTTCCGGGTGCCCAGACGACAAGGGATCACAATCGAGACTGCCGACAAACGTGACGGATGCAGACGTGAGCGGTAAACCCCAATCGGCTCCAGTTCGCTATCAGGATGCCGGCGTAGCCGAACCGGTTCGATAGATGCCTCCTGACCACGACGGGCGAAGTGCTCACGCAATGCCTGCTGACTATGGTCTATCGTCTGCGAAGTCATCTGCTCTCCGGAGCGTGACTGTGTCTGATCCAGAATCCGCCAGTGATAGGCGATGGTCTCGGCGTGGACCGGCTCGACCTGTTCACTCATGCGAAGCGCGAGGTCGTGATCCTGGCTGCCTTCAAAACCTTCGCGGTATCCGCCAACCTTGTCGAAAAGATCACGCGAGAAGACCTGCAGGTGATTGATATACATCAGGGACCGAAGCAGTTGCGGACTCCAATCGGGTTTGTACATACGACGGATCAGAAACCCGTTAGCATCGACCTGAATCTCGTCGGAGTAAACCCACGACGCATGGTGATAACCCAGACAACGCAGCGTCTGCGAAAAACCCTGGCTCACCACCACATCATCGTGATCAACCGGTGCCAGTAAATCGCCCGACGCCTCCGCGGCGGCAAGATTAAGTGCATGTGACACCCCTGCATTCGCACTGGCGCGAAGGAGCTTCAGGTTGGCGAGTCCGGCTGATTTGCAGCGATCTAAAAATTCAAGAGTTTGTGCATTGTCCGACGCATCATCCACGATCACCACCTGGTGATGATCGGCAGCGGCTTTTAGTGCACTGTTGACACACAGCGTCAGGACCGCCGGGTCGGTGTTGTAAACGGGGATTAGAAACGAAACCTGCATGGACGCAAAGATGGTTACTTGGTAAACCCTGCCGGGCGGATGCGTTTGGTGATGCTATTCGATCGCGCTATTTTGCGGGGATTGCGCTAAGGCAGCAAATCCTAATCCAGCCGGCCAGTCTTTCCCGCTAGCCCATCGCGTATCCCACGGCACATCATGGCAAAGTTTTTCAGGCGCTGCCCGGCGAAAAATGCAAAGACAAAGAACATCTTAGCCAAACGCAGCATATCAGTATGCTTCCAGCGCCGGCTTGGATAGTCGCGCTGCCATAAGAGCAAGCTGTTGCGGTACACGTAATAATAGCGGAAAGGCTGATGCACCGGGAGATAGCGCCATCGGCCAAGCCATACACGCATAGTCCGGTCCCCAAGACCATGATCCATCAGCGCATCGCACGCGCCGAATGACTGCCAGCCTTCAGCGCCCGCCCGCAAAAACCACTCGGTGTCCAGATGATCGATAAAAAGTTTCTCATCCATCAGGCCCACAGACTCGAGCGCTTCGCGAGAAAAAAGCGTGCCGGAAGAAATCAGCATATCGGCGCGAATCAATTCGCCCGCATGTCCAGCGGGACAGAAACATCGTCGGAAACGCAACCGGCCGAACTGCACGAAATAAGAAGGATGACCCTGGTCTGTTCCAAGATACCGGGCTCCGACCGCGGCGGTACGCACACCCCGTTCGCGCTGCTGCAAGAGCGCCTGGCGAAGTGCCGCCACCATGTTCTCACTCGGCAGGCTGTCCTGATCCAGCAGCAGTACCGCATCGGCGCCTTCAGCCAGCGCCCTGCGCAGGCCCTCGTTATGCGCCCACCCCAAACCCCGGTTTTCACCCGCCCCACAAAATTCGGCGAAAGAAAATTGGGAAACCAGTTGCGCAACCCCCGCTGCATTGGCGGAACCGTTGTCAATCACCAGTAAGGCGTCGATCTGACCGGCAAGCCGAACAAACTGGGCCTCGAGCGTTTGCAAGTCAGGTTCATAGGTCGTGACCACAGCGGTCACTGCACCAGGGACGTGTTGGCTGTTATCCATAATACCCAGGATATGTGTTTAACTCAGAGGCTGTCCGACCATGACTGTTACAACCGGCGGGGTCGGCCAACCGGCCCGGTATCACTATGATACCTGCCGGCACCAGGTTGTTTGCGCCAGAATCTCCCGACACCCCTGAAAAGCTTTCACCGTGACCTCTACTCTCTTCTCGCAGCGAAACCGTGGCATTACACTGATGATCGGTGCGATGTTGGTCGTACCCTTCATGGATGCGCTGGCCAAACTGCTCAGCAGCCATTATCCGGTGCTGCAACTCGTGTGGGCCCGGTTTTTCTTTCATTTTCTGCTAGTGCTACCAATTGCGCTCTGGCGCTACCAAGGTGCTGTGCTGACCGCGCCCGCACCGATGATGCAGGTCGGGCGTGGGCTTTGCCTGATGGGCGCCACGATCTGCTTCTTTGCCGCGATTCGTACCATTCCGCTCGCGGACGCCATTGCGCTTATCTTTTTTGATGCTGTCATTATCGTCATCCTGTCGGGAGTGCTGCTGAACGAAAAGGTGCCTCCCGGACGGTTGGTCGCCTCGGTGGCTGGCCTTGGTGGTGTACTGCTGATCGTCCAGCCGGGGTTCGGCAACTTCCAGTGGGCCAGCCTGCTGGCATTAGCAGCCGCTTTTTTCTTCGCGTTGTACTTTCTCTCAACCCGGTACCTGAGCGGAAATACACCGCCACTCGTCATGCTGGCCTGGCAAGGGGTGGGGGGCTTTGTTGTGATGAGCGCGGTAGTTCCTTTGGTCTGGGTGACACCGTCTCCTACCGATTTTGCCATGATGGTAGCACTGGGCTTGATCGGTGCCGGCGGTCACCTGCTGCTCATCCGGGCCTTTGAATACGCCGAGGCCTCTCTGCTGGCACCTTTTCTTTATACCGAGATCATCATGCAGGTTCTGCTCGGTTACTGGCTGTTTGGGGACCTCCCCAATCGGTGGGCGGTCGCCGGTATTGCGCTGATCATTGGTGTAGGCTTGTACCTGTCCCTCAGTCCAGGCAAGAAAAATAATTCCTGATTGACGCCTCAGGGGCTAGCCATCGGTACGGACAAATACAGGCCGAACTCAGACGCCAGATCACAACTTACTCGCGCATGGACCCTGCCCTGCCGGTCGAGGAAGCGCTGGCGGTCTGCGATTGGAAAGATACCGTCGTGCCAGACACCGGGATGAATGTACAAGCCCCGGCTGCCATCGCACCAAAGCGCGATCACCTGCTGCGGTGCGAGGTCATCACCCGGTAAAGCCACCGGCACCACGAAAGGGTTTTTGTCTTTGGGAAAAAACAACTGACCTCCGTCCGGGTGATAGTTAAGGTGCCACAGCACAACCCGTTCGCGTTGGGTCGATGCTTTATCGGTGCTTGCTGCGGCAGGATCGGTGGTCGACCAGCCAAGCACATAGTGTCCCGATACTGCGTCGTTTCGTCCGAAGAGCACATCACCCTGCCACTCGCCATGGAAAATTCCCTCTACCCAGCCGGCCTCGTCTCCAGTGTCCTCATCGACCTGCCGCCAACCCGTCGCCGGCCAGCGGACGATCTCAATGTCAATGTCGTCAGGATCCTCCACCAGGCAGCCGTAACCGCGGACATTGTCATCAGTCGCGACGACCAGAGGCACCTCGTGCAACGGCAAAGCCGGCTTGTCTGCCGGATCAAAAAGATACTGAGGAGCCTTTGCCGTCACGGGATCAGCGCCTGCGGCCGCGTCGGTGCCAGCGGCCGCCGGTGCGGGCGGGCGCGAAGAGCCGCACATGCGGATATTTGAATAAAGGAATCAACGCCATCCCCGCGACGAACCCGCCGATGTGGGCAAACCATGCTACCCCGGGACCATCGCCGGCGGCCAATGAGCTGAAAATCTGTATAGCGAACCATATTCCCAATACGATACCGGCTTTGAGCGACATGGTGTGGATATAAAAACCGAGCGGGATAGCCACCAGCACCCGGGCATGGGGAAAGAGCAGCAGGTAAGCGCCCAGCACGCCCGAGATCGCACCACTCGCCCCGATCATTGGGATGGTCGACTCGGGGTCGGGAAGCGCCTGCGCAAACACCGCGGCCACGCCGCAGACCAGATAAAAAACAATAAAGCGGCCATGTCCCATGACGTCTTCAATGTTGTTGCCAAAGATCCACAGGTACAACATGTTGCCGCCCAGATGCATGAATCCGCCGTGCAGGAACATCGATGTAAATGGCGTCAGCATCGGATCCACCCACTCAAGCTCCGAGACCAACTGCGCGTGATCAAGAATGACCGCCGGGATCACGCCGAGTGCATAGATAGCGGCTTCCTGGCGCGGGCCGAGCGACAACTGCCAGAGAAAGGCCATGACGCAAAGGCCGATCAGCGCAATCGTCACGACCGGCGTGATGCGAGTGGGATTATCGTCGTGTAGAGGAATCATTGGACTGCCGTAAAGACGGCAACATTGTAATCGGCCACGGGCGTTTCAGAAACACGGCCGACCAGCATCTAAATCCAACCGACCCAGTCTGCCGTTAGATAGCCGAAACTTAACACCGCCAACCCGCCACCCCAAAACACCATCCAGCGCTGGCGCAACCGCTTTGCAATAAAAGTCAGCAAAATTCCAACCAGCAGCCCATACAGCATGGTCAGCAGCATCATGTCGTCGGTGACGGTGGGAGCGCCTGCCTCCTCACCGATGCGGTATCTTGTCAGGGACAAAGCACCATACTCCTTTGCAGACGGTCGGCAAGACCGGTTGGCCGCCTGGCACTGCGTGCAATTGCAGCGGCCAGCACTTCCCGACTACCCCAGATCTCGAGCGATTGCTCAGCTCGGGTGATCCCGGTGTAAACGAGTTCACGAGACAGTATCGGCGACACGTTTTCGGGCAGAATCAGCGTGACCGCAGGTGCCTGTGAGCCCTGCGCCTTGTGGACAGTAAAGGCAAAGGCCGGCGCATGCTCCGGTAATCGGCCGAGGCTAATCGCCCGGATCTCGCCCTGGGTATCCTGAAAGACCGCCTGCAGACGGCCCGGCGTCTCGCGATCCGGCACAACAATACCGACGTCTCCGTTGTAGAGCCCGAGCACCGGATCGTTGCGCATCACCATAAGCGGCATACCGGGAAGGATCTGTCCGTCTGATAATCCTTTCGCTGGGCCACGAAGGCTCGTCTGAATCCGCCCATTGATATCACTCACCCCCCGCGGTCCGCGCCGATGGGCGCAGAGCACCATCATCTCATCACGCTTGGCAAAAAGGGTTTCGGTATCCGTGCCGTCCAACACCATTCGCTGAAGTTCAGCAAACATCGGGGTCACGCGTTCCATTAGCAGAGTATCAAGTCCAGCGGTATCCGGCACGGCAATAAGTTCCAGCTCGGTATGGTCCGGGTTTTCGAGGAGCGTCGTCGTCTGGGCGACCTGTGCGTCTTTTACGGCACTTGCAAGACCGCCAAGAGCGCTTTCCGACGGAAAGCGCCAATTGTGCTTGAGCGTCACAAGACAGTCCGGCAGCGCGCCATGATCGGCCGCACGGCAGATGTCGCCAAGAACGGCACCCGCCTCCACTGACGACAACTGATCCCGATCACCCAGAAGTATGAGACGCGCATCGTCAGGCACAGCATCAAAAAGGCTCGTCATCAACGAAAGATCGACCATTGATGCCTCGTCGAGAATCAAAAGGTCGCAGGGCAGTGGGCGCGTTGCATCGTAACGGAGACGCTGTCCGGGCCGCGAACCCAGCAGCCGATGCACCGTCACCGCCTGGGGCACCCGCTGCAGCTCGTCTGGAAGGATACTGGCCGCACCTGCAAACACCTCGCGCAGACGGGCTGCAGCCTTGCCAGTCGGGGCGCACAGCAGAATCCGTTCGGGACGCGCCAAAGCCAACCGGTGCACAAGCGCCAGGATGCGAACAACGGTCGCCGTTTTGCCGGTGCCCGGTCCCCCGCTGATCACCAGCAACTGCTGATCTACCGCCTGCGCTGCCGCTGCGCGCTGATCCGCCGATGCCGGGTCATCGGAAAACAATGCATCGAGGGCACCGTTCAACTGGCTCTGATCGACTGTGTCGCTGATATGCCCGGCACGCCGAGTGATCAGGTCAGCCAATCGACGCTCGAGTTCGTGGTAGCGGTAAAGATACAGCCGCCCATCGTCTGTCAGCACAAGAGGCGCCGTCCAGTCGCCGTCGCTGACTAGAGCACAATCCCGAAGCGCCTGCCGCCAGGGTTCAAGTTCCGGCCCTGCCAGCGCTACGTCGTCTTCACCTTCAAAAGCGGGAGCACCGGCCACGCTGGCAAGGTGAACGCAGACATCGCCCGACAGCGCACGTTCGCTGGCAAGCGCACCCGCGAGCACAACAGACGGATTCGCCTTGGGGTCCAGTCGATCCAGCAGGCCGGCAAAGTGCAGCGCCATCTCCGACACATTGCCGGCGCGGCACGCCCTTTGCAGCGCAGTGATGACGTCGCTCACGTACTGCCTCCCACCAATGCATCCAGATCCGAGATCAGGGAACCTTGTGGCCGGTCGAAGAAGACACCGCTACCGGTATGCGCAGGATGCATCCCCCGCAGAAAAAGGTAATACACGCCGCCAAAGTGCTGATCGTACTGATAGCCGTCTATCCGTGACCGCAGCCACCGGTGCAACGCCACGCTGTAGATGAGGTACTGCAGGGTGTAGGCCGACTGATGCATCGCGGTATCAAGCGCCACCGCGCCATAGTCGGAAAAATTCGGCCCAAGGTAATTCGACTTGTAGTCGGCCAGGAAAAATCTTCCGTCATGGACAAACACCAGATCGATAAAGCCGCGCATAAATCCCGTCAACGCCTCAAAGCCGTCGCTATCAAGTGCCGCCTCAACCGCACAATGCAGCCCTTTTGCATGCCGGGACAGCACATCGTGCCACCGAATGCCATCGAGTCCATCGACCGGATAACAAAAGGCCATCTCATCGACCCGATCCCGCCTGGTCAGCGTACCGAGGTGTAGTGCCTGATCATTGAGCGGGACACTCAGTACATGCTGCAGCATGTTGTTGATCACAGGCGTCCAGTGATCATCGAAACCATACTCGCCCAATACTTGCTGAACGGTGGCGTCGTGCCCGGCAACTGAATCATCGCGAAAGTCGATGAGTTCAAAAATCCGGTGCAGACAGGTACCTGCCCGAGCACCGCGAGGAAACGAGAAAAAATCCCGCTCGCCATCCGATGGACCGGGCTGCATCTGCGGATCATAGTCAGGCAGCGCACTGTCGTGCCCGGTCGACAGTGAACTGAAACTGCCCATCTGCCAACTGCGGCTGAGCTGACGCGACGCCTGTCGGGCCTTGAGCCTTAGCGGTTTTTCCTGGCCTGCCTCATCAGCAGCCGGCACCTGCTCGGGCAGGCGCTGTATCTCAATCACACCGCCCGATGCCTTTGAGAGCGCCTTAAGCGCATCATCAAGGTCTTCATCCGAAAGGGTCTTGAAATAGCTTGCAAGACGATCAGCGAGACCCGTATCGTTTTCCTCTTTTTGTCGCGCCGGACGGTGCAGCAGCCAGGAAAGCGCGGAGGTGGCCGCTCCATTCACCGCCCCATAAGCAAGATAGCAGCGGCTTTGCGCCCGGGTCAGCGCAACATACAAAAGCCGCAGATTCTCGGCAAGCTCCTCTTCTTTGGCACGCGCCTGGTGGGTCGCGAACTGCTCCGAACCGAAATCAGCCCAGAGACTATCTTCGGCCGAGGCGTCATGAAAAAACACACTTGAGGCCTGCTGGGTTCTTAGCGTGCCTTCCCAGGCAAAGGGGACGAAAACCACGGGATACTGCAGGCCCTTGCTTGCATGCATCGTCACAATCCGCACGCGGTTGTCGTCGCTTTCCAGTCGGAGCAGGGTCGACTCTTCCACCGTCGACGGCTCCTGGCGCATGGTGGAAAACCAATTCAGCACGGCCGGGATGTCCGTATGACGGGAAGCACCAGCAGCAACACACTCAGCAAGATGCAAGAGGTTGGTCAGGCGTCGCTCACCATCAGCGAGACCTGCCACGCGCGGCAGCACTTTGCACTCGGACGTTAACTCACCAAACATTCGCATGAAGCCATTTCGCCGCCAGCGGTCATGCCAACGGTGAAAACGCGCAAGCCAGGCATCCCACCCGCTCGAATTCGCTTCTAGGGCAAGCAGTTCCGAGACATCCAGCCCCATCAGGTCAGTCACAAGTGCCGCACGTAGCAGAGGCTCTCGGCGTGGCTGGGCGACGGCCTGAAGAACACGCTCAAGCTCCATCGCTTCAAAGGTATCGAACACACTTTCGTGGCCCTGGCGCACGCTCGGTATTCCGGATGCGCCGAGCGCGTGCTGCACTGCGATCCCCTCGAAATGATTGCGCACCAGCACCGCGATATCCTGCGGGCGAAGTGGTTCGTCGCCGAGCGTGGTACCAGCATCGTAAAGACGCCTGATCTCGTTAGCGACCGCCGCACTGCCCTCGGCCCGGGCGACGCCTTTGGTAACAGGGCGATCCGATTCCCCACGCGCCAGCGTCCAGACCACCATCGATGCGCTGCAGTGCGGGTCATTTAGCGCAGATGCGCTGCCCGCCGTAACAGCGTCTGCAAACGGAATGGCGTCATAGACAAAACTGTTTCCCCGTCCGCGGGAGGAAAAGAGAGTATTGACCGCGGTAACAAGATCTGCGGTGGCGCGGTGATTGGTATCCAGGGTGTAGCGCTCTGTCGCGTTTTGTCGCGCCTTGAGATAGGCAAAAATATCCGCCCCGCGGAACGAATAAATTGCCTGTTTGGGATCTCCCACCATGAAGACCGGCTGCTTACCATTGCCATAGATGGTCTTGAAGATCTGATACTGCACAGGGTCGGTATCCTGAAATTCATCAAGTAACGCCGCCGGGTAGTCAGTACGCAAACGAGCGACAAGTGCGCCGGAACTGTCCGCAGAAAGCGCCGCGTTTAAGTTCAGTAGCAGATCATCGTAGGCCTGCACCCCCCGCTGCGCCTTGAGCTCCCGCTGTCCGGCAACGGCGCGAAGCCGCATCTCATGAAGCCAGTTAATCAAACGTGACCGTGCAGCCTCCTCATAGGCATCAAGATGCGACACCAGGGTGTCCAGTTGTTCAAAGAACACATGATCTGGCACCGATGCCCCTTTTTTTACTGCGCCAGGTCCCGACAAAGTCGTGCGGGTGAGTTTCCTCACGCCTTGAAACATATCCAATCTTCCGGTGTCCGCAAATGACTGCGAAAAGATGGCGTCAAACTCACGGATCCACGCCGGCATGCTGGCCAGCCGGTACCGGTTACGGTTAAGCCCTGACGCCGAATCGATCAGCAGCGCATTGATTTCATCCCGATGCTCGGTCCAGCAATCAGCCGCATCACGAAAAGCATCAGTGAGCGCACTCTCGCGTGTTGCAAGATCTCCTGCATCCGGTGGAGTCGATATGCCGATAAAGGGCTTGCCTACAAGGGGGCTCAGGCACTTGCGAAGATCATCGGCGCTGCGCAGTTTCTCCTTGCTTGAAAGCCAGTTCACCCAGCAGGCGCTAGCGGGATAGATCTCTTTTCGCCACAGATCGTCAAACACCTCTGCCAACAGAGACTCGTCGTTGGGCGTCAGTTCAGTGTTAAGCGTCATGCCACTCTGAAATGCGCTGTCGCTGAGTACGCGCTCACAGAACGCATGAATTGTGAAGACCGCTGCCTGATCAAAGTCAGCCAGGGCACGGCGAAATTTGCGGACCGACGTCCGTTCATCATGGCCTGCGGCGAGGAGCGGCCCGATCATTGGATCAGCACAGACACCGGGGCTTTCAAAAGCCTCAAGCGCACGAACCAGAGCATCACGAAGACGTTGACGCAGTTCACCGGTAGCGGCCCGCGTATAAGTCACCACCAGAATTTTGCCAACCGGCAAATCCTGCTCAAGCAGCAAGCGCAAATAAAGTGCTGTGATGGTCCAGGTTTTGCCCGTGCCGGCGGCCGCCTCCACCAGATTGACACCCTCGAGCGGGACCGCAAAAGGATCGAGCGATCGGATACTCATCCGCGCGCCTCCTGCACCCTTTGTGCTGGCGTACCGAAAACCAGTGACGCGAGCGATTCGAATTCGCTGTCGAGTACCGTATCGAGTCGGTCGCGAAACGCCAAGGCAAAAAACGGATCAGCTGACTCACCCACAGCCGAAGCGTGTTCGGATCCCGCCCAGGTTCTGTAGGCGTTGGCAAGCGGCGTTTTGGCCGCCGACACATAAGCCCAGGCACTTCTTGGAAAAAACGGCAACGGCCGGCAAAGTCCTTCGCGGTAAAGACCAACAAGTTCATGCAGTGTTGACGCCGCGTCCTCTTCCGGCAAAAAACTGACGATGCCCTCAACATCAACCAGATGGGTATGGTGCGAAGGTGCACTGGCATCGGAATTCAGCAGAAGATGGGCACACCACGCCCGCAGCATGACCCACGGGCTCAGCGCATCAACCGACCACAGGACCTGTCCTTTCGGTCCCACGTTCTCGAGCACCGCATTAAGCCGCCAGCCTCCCACTTCGGTTTCGACCGCAACAGGTTTTCCGGGTTCCCCGTCCAGCAACGGGGCAAGATGCGCCATCACCGGGACTGCCTCAGTCCACGCCCGCTGTGCGGCAAGCACGCCTGGGGTACCGGACGGCAGCCCGCCGCCGAGACGGGACCGCTCGACAAAAAACCCGGCTTCCTCTTCGGACATTTGCGCCGCAAGCGCATCCCGCTCGAGCGCGCGGCGGCCGCGGGCATCAAGGGCCATGGGTTCACGGACCGGCATAAGGGCAGCCCCCGACTCGAGCGAGATATTGAGACGACCCTTAAGGAGCGCCCTGGCTGGATTAGCCAAAAAATCCACCAACCGATCCAGCGGGAGGTCCCCCGGCTCCGGCGCATCAAGCGCCACTTCAAAAAGCGGCGGTGTTTCCCGGCCCGCAGCTGCTTCGGGAGGCAGCATCTCCTCGGAATAACTGAAAAGTCCTGCCGAGCCATCAAAATACCGTTTGCTGAAAGGCTGCAGCGGATGATGCACGGTCAATGCCGCAGACCGGTTAGGATCTCCTGTCAGGGCATCAATCTCTTCCAGCAGCTCACTGACGACGATGGAAGGCGGCTGCACACTGTCGTCGCGGGCGCTGGCACCGGTATAACTGATATAGAGCGCCGAACGGGCGCTGCTCAAGACTTCCAAAAATGCCTGCCGATCCTCATCGCGACGGTGTCGGTCACCCATCCGGGGCTCGAGACGCATACGGTCGAGTCCATATGCGCTTTCCCGACCGGGGAAATGGTCGCCATTCATCCCCAAAAGACAGATCAGCCGCGCCGGCACGGAACGGCCATGTGCCAACGTCGCAAAGGTTACGCCACCACTCATGAAACGCCCTCCGACCGCGTCCCCAATACGCCGCTCCACGGCATCGCGCAACACCGGCAAAGACAACGGGGCAGAAAACCCGGCAACCAGGCCGTCACTCGCAAGCCCGGCAAGGCGCTGGCGAAGCCGCACCATGTTATCCATCTCGGCGTCGTCCGGAGTAAAGAAGCGATCCAGAATCTGATGGCAAATCGCTATCCAGCGCGACAAAGGATATGCCCCGGACAAAGTCCGGCGAAGCGCAATCAATTGTTCTAGAAATTCACGCCAGCGTCCGGCCGTCTCGGCGAGCGACGAATCTCCGGGCACCACCGGAATGTATCCTTCGTAAACAGAACCCGTGTCACCCAGCGCAAAACCAAGCAGCAAGCGATCGGTGCCGCTGCGCCAGGTGTGCACGGGATTGACCGAAAGCGCCATCGACTGAAGATCTTCGGCGTCCACGCCCCAATGAATACCGAGGGCCTCTATCCAGGTCAAGATTTGCTCCACATCGGTTTCCGTAAGGGCAAATCGTCGTCGCAGCATCGGAAGATCCAGCAGCGCGCCGACCTCCCGGGCATCAAGCCGACCCTGAGGCAACCGCAGCAGAGCAAGAAAGCCCTGCACCAAAGCACTTTGCTCGGTAAGGGCGTGTTCGGCGAGAGCGAAGGGAATGTGTCTGGACCCGGTTGCAGAGCCGAACACGGATTCAATCAGCGG
>JABJIU010000216.1 GCA_018661145.1 Pseudomonadota bacterium
ATCTGGAGGATCTTTTTGCTCGATTTAATGAAAACCCAGACAGCGTTCCCGACGAATGGTCCGGCTTCTTTGCTGATTTACCTATTGAGCCCGCGTTTTCAAGTGGCGCACCCATTGCCGAGACCGTTACCGGGGAAGAGAATGACTCTGGCCGAAAACAGGCAGCAGTACTTCGCCTGATCAATGCCTACCGAATGCGGGGCCACAGTATTGCCAATACGGATCCTCTCGGTATTGCCAATCCAATAATTCCCGAAGACTTTGATCTCTCATTTCAGGGGCTTTCAGACGACGATTTGCTCCGGACTTTTGATACCGGCTCCCTTGCTTTCGGTCCGGACCGGCTACCGCTCGAGCGTATCAGTGATCTTTGCAACGACGTGTACTGCGGGCCCGTTGGTGTGGAATTCATGCACATTTCGGACACAGCAGAAAAACGGTGGCTTCAAAACCACTTGGAAACGGACCCGGTTCGACCTCGCCCCAGCGCTGATTTTAAAAAACACCTCCTCCAGCGTCTGACTGCCGCGGAAGGGCTCGAGCGATATCTGCATACCCGATTCGTCGGCCAGAAGCGGTTTTCCCTGGAAGGTGGGGAAGCACTCGTACCGGCACTTCAGGAGTTAATTCAGGCTTCCGGAAAAGTCGGGGTTAAAGAGGTCGTGATCGGCATGGCGCACCGAGGTCGACTCAACGTGCTGGTCAACATTCTAGGCAAGTCTCCAGGAGACCTGTTCAGTGAATTCGAAGGGAAAATCGAGACCAACGGTGCAGACATCAATACCGGCGATGTTAAGTATCACCAGGGATTTTCTGCCGACGTCAACACACCCGGTGAGACGGTTCACGTAGCACTCTCGTTCAATCCCTCCCACCTCGAGATCATTAATCCCGTGGTGGAAGGCTCCGTACGCGCCCGTCAGGACCGCCGAGGCGATGAAGAAAAAAATCAGGTGATGCCCGTTCTAATTCACGGTGATGCGGCATTTGCAGGACAAGGAGTGGTCATGGAAACACTCAACATGTCCAACACCCGGGGCTTCTCAACTGGTGGCACAATTCATCTGATTGTGAATAACCAGATTGGATTCACAACCCGCAATCCCCTCGACGCTCGATCGACACCGTACTGCACCGAGATTGCAAAAATGGTGCAGGCGCCAATATTCCATGTCAACGGCGACGATCCCGAAGCTGTGATATTTGTGACTGAACTTGCGCACCGCTATCGAATGCATTTTCACAAGGATGTCGTGATTGACATCATCTGCTATCGCCGACTAGGCCATAACGAGGCCGATGAGCCTTCGATCACACAGCCGTCGATGTATCGTGTTATCCGGACTTTGCCTACCACCCGTCAACGGTATGCTGAAAAACTAATTGCCGAGGGGGTCATCGACCAAGCGCAGAGTGAGGCGTTGGTGACAGACTATCGACAAGCACTCGATGAAGGACGTGTGGTCTATCCCCCTGCCCATGATGCAGACAAGTCCCGCTTTTTTGTTGACTGGGCGCCTTACCTGGGCGCGCGGTGGACCGACCCAGCGGAGACGGCAATCAGTCGCGATCGCGTTATGAGCCTAAACCAACGCCTCGTTACCCTGCCCGACGGCTTTGAACCCCATCGCAGGGTCAAACGGATACTCGAGGATCGGAGCCGCATGGCGCGCGCTGAGATCATGATGGACTGGGGTTTTGCTGAGACTATGGCTTACGCATCGCTGATTGAGGACGGCTACTCGGTCAGATTATCGGGGCAGGATTCTGGGCGTGGTACGTTCTCGCATCGCCATGCGGTCCTGAAGAATCAGGCCCGGCGTCAGCCTTATGTTCCACTACGCAGTATCAGCGATGACCCATCGAAATTTCTGGTTATCGATTCCCTTCTGTCGGAAGAAGCTGTGTTGGGGTTTGAATATGGTTACGCCACCACGGAGCCTCGCACTCTGACAATCTGGGAGGCACAATTTGGCGACTTTGCCAATGGTGCGCAGGTCGTCATTGATCAGTTCATCAGCAGCGGTGAGGCCAAATGGCAGCGGCTATGTGGCCTGACGCTGCTTCTTCCGCACGGCTTGGAGGGACAAGGCCCGGAGCACTCCTCAGCCCGGCTTGAGCGCTTCCTGCAGTTATGCGGCGATAACAATATGCAGGTCTGCGTGCCGACCACACCTGCTCAGTTCTTCCATTTACTTAGAAGGCAGATGATCCGGCCATTGCGCCGTCCGCTAGTTGTCATGACACCTAAGAGCCTGCTACGGCATCGTCACTCGGTGTCACCCCTGACCGATCTCACGGAGGGCGGTTTTCATACCATTCTGGATGATTCCAAAATCAAGCACAGGAACACTGTCGAGCGGATCGTGCTCTGCACCGGAAAGGTCTACTTTGATCTTGACGCCGAGCGAACGCGCCGCGACCAGCAAACCGCGGCGATTATTCGGCTTGAGCAGCTTTACCCGATGCCTCAAGAAAAACTTATGGGAATGCTGGCGGAGTACCCTAACTGCAAGACTATCGTTTGGTGTCAAGAAGAGCCGCGAAATCAGGGTTCATGGCACCGAATTCAGAACCAGCTCGCCCGGTTGATTCGTGATGACCAGAATCTCGAATACGTCAGCCGGGACGCGTCGGCGTCACCCGCCGTGGGGTATTATCAAAAGCATCTTGAGGAACAGGAAAACCTGGTAAGTGAAGCGCTGGGGCCAGAATCCGCGGCGCTCGCCGCGACCGTAGTCGGGAGTTAATAACGTTGTCTATTGAGATCAAAGTCCCGATGCTGCCCGAATCCGTATCAGATGCGACCATGCTCCACTGGCATGTGGAAGCGGGACAAGCGGTACGTCGTGACGACAACCTGGTTGACATTGAAACCGAAAAAGTCGTTTTGGAAGTGCCGGCACCCCGAGACGGCATCATCACTGAAATACTGCGCGCGGAGGGGGATACCGTCCTTGGCGATGATGTCATCGCCCTGTTTGAGGCAGGGGCAGAAGCGGTAGCGGAAGCCGGGACGCCTGCTGCACGAGAGGATTCAGCAGAGGAAACTATCGCCAACGAACCGTTTCAGGAGTCACAGGCAGCAGGTAGTGTTCCTTCTCCTGGCTCCGACGAAACACCCCCTGCGACTACCTCATCCTCACCTGCCGGCCCAGCCGTAAAATATCTCGCTGCGGTTGATGGCATCGACCTTCAGGACATACAGGGCACCGGCCGGGGCGGGCGAATTCTTAAGAGTGATGTTCACGCGCATGCTACGCAGTCACTGTCACCAACACAGGCGGTGACGACTAGCCCGAAGGGCGTTCGTCGGGAACCTATGAGCCGCCTGCGCAGGACTATCGCATCCCGCTTGATGCAGGCGCAGCATAATGCAGCGATCCTGACAACCTTCAACGAAGTCGACCTGTACGAGGTTAAGGCCCTTCGGGCCCGCTACCGGGAAACTTTTGAAAAAGCGCACGGCGTTCGCCTCGGGTTCATGTCTTTTTTTGTAAAAGCAGGTGTAGAGGCATTGAAGCGATTTCCGATCATCAATGCGGCTATAGAAGATACGGACATCCTTTACTATGACTACTACGACATTGGGATTGCGGTCTCATCGCCCAGAGGGCTCGTGGTGCCGGTACTGCGCGATGCAGAACGACTTGGCCTTGCCGAGATTGAAAAATCCATCGCGGCGCTTGGAGAGCGCGCGAAGTCAGGTGCACTCACCCTAGATGACCTCACCGGAGGTACCTTTACCATCACCAATGGCGGCGTCTTTGGCTCAATGCTCTCAACGCCGATCCTAAATCCGCCGCAAAGCGCTATCCTCGGAATGCATAAAATCCAGGACCGGCCCGTTGCGCTTGATGGTGCCATCGTAATTCGTCCGATGATGTATCTTGCGCTGTCATATGATCATCGAATCATCGACGGTGCAGACGCTGTTGCCTTTCTGGTCGCAATAAAAGAAGCGCTAGAAGATCCTGCCCGTTTGCTGCTTGAGATCTGAACCCCTGTACCGGCCTGACCATAACGTAGCCAAATCCGGGGTTTGCCATGGGGGACACTCAACGTATGAGTGATTTTGATGTCATCGTGATTGGGGCAGGCCCAGGTGGATATGTCGCCGCTATCCGATGTGCGCAACTCGGGCTCAAAACCGCCTGCGTCGATCGCTGGATAGGTGAGGACGGAGAACCCTCCCCCGGTGGCACCTGCCTAAACGTCGGCTGCATTCCGTCGAAGGCGTTGCTGGACTCCTCGGAACGCTACGAGGAGATAAGCACCCATGCCGTAGACCACGGCATCAGTGCCGGCCCTATCTCGATTGATGTCGCAAAGATGCAGGCGCGGAAAGATAAACTGGTTTCGGATCTCACCAGCGGCATCAGCGCACTTTTTAAATCAAATCAAATTGCTTTTATCAGCGGCCACGGTTGTCTGGTCGAACCCGGAAGCGTGCGCGTCTCCTCAGATCATCAGCCGGAGCAGTTTCTAAGGGCAAAACACGTAATCCTAGCAAGCGGCTCGCAACCGGTTCAACTGCCCGGTATGTCAGTCGACGAAACAACCATCTTTGATTCTTCCGGTGCGCTCGCATTTTCTACGGTGCCGACAAGGCTCGGCATTATTGGCGCCGGCGTTATCGGTCTTGAACTGGGCAGTGTGTGGCGGCGTCTTGGTGCCGAAGTCATTATCCTTGAGGCGATGGATTCTCTACTTGGCAATGCCGATCGCATGATCGCCCGTGAGGCAAAAAAGCAGTTTTCCCGGCAGGGACTCGATATTCTCCTGGGATGCCAGGTCACCGAAGTTACTTCGACGAAAGACGGATGCACCATCCACTATCGCACTGGTGAGCAGGATGAAAGCATAGACGTAGAGCGACTGATTGTTGCGGTCGGACGCCTACCCTGCACAGAGGGGCTGTTTGAGCCCGGATGCGGGATCGAGTTAAACGCGCGGGGAGCGGTGAGCGTAGATGCACATTGTGCAACTGCAGTTCCGGGTGTGTGGGCAATCGGCGATCTAGTGGACGGACCCATGCTCGCTCACAAGGCTTCAGAAGAAGGCGTTGCGGTCGCCGAACGCATCGCAAGCGGTGTAGGTCATGTGGATTATTCGATAGTGCCCTGGGTCATCTATACCCATCCGGAGATCGCCTGGGTTGGCGCTACAGAGGAGGAACTTAAGTCCCAGGGAGTCCAATACAAGGTGGGCTTGTTCCCTTTTGCTGCCAGCGGCCGCGCCAAAGCCGCCGGCGCTACTGAAGGATTCGCCAAGATCATCGCCTGCCACGAAACAGACCGGATTCTGGGTGCACACATGATCGGTCCTCAGGTTTCCGAGCTCATCAACGAAGCCGTCCTTGCCATGTCGATGGAGGCAAGCGCAGAAGATCTGGCCCGCACAGTACACGCGCATCCAACTCTCGCCGAAGTCGTGCACGAGGCAGCGCTGGCCTCCCACGGTCGGGCTATCCACAAGGTCAACCGGTAGCCGTCGTTGCAGGGCGGCACATTACCCCGTCGCCGGCTCTGTCACTCGCCCGTCTGGGGTACTTAAGTATTTAAAAATATGGTATAATTTCGTACTATCCGGCGCCCAATCACTTTTGCGGCGTCTACGCGGTCGGCACAATCGTCTGGCGCGCTTAACTACACACCTTTACTGTCCATTTTAGGAACCTCATGAAGAAAGCGGATCCGGTTCTAAACTATGAAGAGTTTCCCCAGCTTTGCTACCACGTAGTCAAGATAGAGAAAGCAGACCTGCCAAGCGGTGGTTCAGACGGGAGTTGCTACCGCTATGTTGTGGCGAACTCCGTTTCTTCAGTCACCGGTTACCGGCAAGGCACCAAGCGCGAAGTGACCCAGTATTGCGCGACCCTGATCGAAGACCTCAATCTCAGGACTATCCCGAAGAAAAAGGTCTGACCTGAAACTTTAGGATTTATCAGGACCTTTGCCTGCGCGCGGACTCTCAAACGTCGGTACCACCTCAAACACGCGTTAAGGACCAACCCGCGTGACCATTGGCCAGATTTCTCTGGCGCAACTTGCGCTGATCTTCATTCCTGTTGCCGTGGTCGTCACCATCCAGTGGCGATGGTCACTCGCCTACCGGGACACCCTCTATGGGCTCAGTCGGATGGTGGTGCAGTTGCTCGCCGTCGGCTACGTACTGGTCTTTCTTTTCGAGTCAGAGAGTGCGCTGACGGTATCTGCCGTCCTGTTTGTAATGATTACCATCTCAAGCTGGATTGCGCTTCGACCGCTGGGTAAATCCCGGCCCGGTCTCTACTGGATAGCTTTACTCTCAATCACCGTTGGTTGCCTTCCCGTCCTGATGCTCGCTACCCAGCTGGTGATCGACGTCGAACCCTGGTATGCGCCCCATTATCTGATTCCGCTCGCAGGCATGATCTTCGCCAACTCCATGAATCCGGTGAGTATTGCGGCAGAGCGCTGCCAGGCAGAACTCGACCATGGTCACAGCCCTGAAAAGGCCCGTTATATCGCGATGCAAACTGCAATGATCCCCCTAGTGAACTCGCTGATGGCGGTAGGTCTCGTTTCTCTACCCGGCATGATGACGGGGCAGATACTCTCGGGGGTGTCGCCGCTGATTGCTGCCCGCTATCAGATTCTGGTGATGTGCATGCTCTTCAGTGCGTCAGGCATATCCGTAGCCTGCTTTTTGCATCTGTGGATGCGCCGGCCTGCGCGTTAGCGCTGCGCTCTTACTTTCTGGTGGCAGATATCTGAAGCGCCAGGGCAGCAAACAGCGTTGCTCCGCCCGCCAGGGTAGCAACGGTCGGTAAATCACCCAACACCAGCCATACCCAGATCGGCGCAAGCAAGGGCTCACCCAGCGCAAAGAGTGTTAACTGCACCGCTGGAACCCCTTGCGCCGCGAGTGCGAAAAGGACACTACCCAGGCCGAGCTGCACCACGCCGAGCAGGGAACACCACATTGCTTCAATCCATGGAATCGCGAGCCCCACTCCCGTCCCTACGCTCACCGACAGGCTGACCGCCGCTCCAAAGGCTCCACCGTAAAATACAGCCGGCGTCATGTCGACATTTTTACCAACGCGCAAGATGACCGCATAGACCCCGAAAAACACTATTCCGAGGACCGCAACCCCTACGCCAAACGTGTCACCGATCTGCAGTCGGCCCCCTACCATGATTCCGATTCCTACAACAGCCATTCCAATACTCACCCAGACCCGTGCACCGACCTGCTCACCCAGAAAGACCCTTCCCAACAGGGCAGCAAGAATCGGGGCCGCCGCCATCACAAATACAGCTACCGCAACGGTGGTGTACTTGAGCGCAACGACATTACAGAGCATGGCACCACTCAGAAGCGCACCGGCAACGACGGTCTTGAAACCTCCTGCCCTTAGCACAGAGAAAGTCGAACGGCGATAGCGAATCACGGTCACGATGGCCACAAACACCGCGAGCGACACACAACGGTAGAAATTAATCTGCCACTCGGTCGCCTGCTCTAGCGATTTGACCACAACGCCCGCCAGGCTCCAGAACACCGGAGCGGTTATCGCGAAAGCATAATAACGTCTCAAATCTTTTCCTCCGGGGCTGTATTTTGCCTGAGACAGGCGTAATCTTTCACTGGTGGATCTTTTTCTCTGAGCAAATCCGGACCGCCCATATGCCCAACCAAGCCAAGTGGTACTTTGATTTTGTCTCTCCGTTTTCTTATCTCCAGTTCAGGCGTCTCGACCGGCTACCCCCAGCGCTTGAGTATGAGATGGTTCCCGTGCTGTTTGCAGGCCTTTTAAAGCACTGGGAACACAAGGGGCCGGCTGAGATTCAGCCGAAGCGGGTTGACACCTACCGACACTGTCAGTGGTTGGCTGGCCACCTGGGCGTACCCTTCCAAATGCCTCAGGCGCACCCCTTTAACCCGCTTCCCTATCTTCGCCTCTGTATTTCACTTGGAGGCTCACGCGAGATCGTTGGCACGATCTTCGACTACATCTGGACCGAAGGCGCGCCCGTGCATACCGACGCCGGCATTCAAAGCCTCACCGACCGGCTTCAGGTGGAAAATCTACCGCACCTGTTTGATTCACAGGCCGCAAAGCAGGAATTGCGCGCTAACACCGAGCAGGCGATTGCGGAAGGCGTTTACGGCGTTCCAACCTTTGTCGTGAATACAGAAAGATTCTGGGGCTTAGACCAGATGGAGATGCTCTCCGAATGGTTTGCAAACCAAGATGAGATGACCCAGATCTCGACGAAGCGGTTCACTACATTTCCGTCGGGACTCTAGGACAGCAATTGATTATGATGTTGTGCTGGAATCTGTGATGCAGTTAACTCAGGTGATACCCGAGGCGGCCTCCTTCGTTTCGGGCAATTGACAGCTGACAGGAAAAACCATGGAAGAAACCGGTGTAGCCCGCTCTTATCGGGCCAAATCTCTAGAGGAACAACAGGCCGCTTACGACAGTTGGGCCAAGCAGTATGAAGTCGACCTGTGCGCAATGGGTTACCGGATACCGGCCGTGCTTGCCGCCGTATCTACTCGCTTTATCCCCTCGACTGCCGCGCCGATTCTGGATGCGGGATGTGGCGGCGGCATTCAGGCAGAGACACTCGCCATGATGGGCTTCGGTCCCATAACCGGAATAGATCTTTCGGAGGGCATGCTCGAGGTCGCGCGCGCCAAAAGTATCTATACTGATCTGCGTCAGATGACCCTCGGAAAAAAACTCGACTTTGCTGACGACACGTTCGCCGCGATCATCTCCAGCGGTACGATTACCCCGCGTCACGCACCACCGAGCAGCTTCGACGGATTGATCCGGGTCGCAAAACCGGGCGCTCCGATTGTCTTCAGCCTGCGGGATGATCCCGCCCAGGAACCCGAATACCCCGAGGCCGTAAAGAGACTCACCGATGCCGGGTTATGGCGGGAAGTATTCAGCACCGGGAGCTTTCAGGGCATGCCGTACGGGGAACCCCAGATCACTCATCGGGTTCATGTTTACGAAGTCAGTTAAGTGTCGGTCAGCGTCTTCGGCTGAAGACCCTGTCTCTACTGCAAATCTCCAGCCCAAATGGGCGGGCGGTACTGATGCCAGCCAAGCTCTTTTTCCAGTTCCGCGGCAACCTGGAGAATCAAATGATCTTTGCCGGTGTGCCCTG
>JABJIU010000217.1 GCA_018661145.1 Pseudomonadota bacterium
AACCGTCATCTGGGACCGCGCCAGCGGGCAACCGATCTGCAACGCGATTGTCTGGCAGGATCGCCGCACCACCGATGTGTGTGAGGCCCTGCGCAACGAGGGTCACGAGGCAGATATTACTGCGCGGACCGGACTCCTGTTGGATCCGTATTTTTCAGCAAGCAAGATTGCCTGGATGCTTGATCATGTAGACGGCGCAAGAGCGCGTGCCGTGGCGGGTGATCTTGCCTTTGGCACGATCGACACTTTTTTGCTTTGGCGCCTGACAGGCGGCCGGGTGCATGCCACAGATGCCAGCAATGCCTCGCGCACCGCGCTTTTTAATATCCACAAGCAGTGCTGGGACGCCACATTATTGAGATACTTCGATGTCCCTGAAGCGATCCTGCCGCAAGTTTTGGATACCGCCGATCACTTCGGTACTACGGACCCTGAGGTACTTGGGGCCTCCATCAGGGTGGGCGCACTGGTGGGCGATCAACAGGCTGCGCTGGTGGGTCAGGGCTGCCTTCAACCCGGTATGCTCAAAAGCACCTACGGCACCGGCTGTTTTGCGATGCTGAACACGGGGGACAAAGCTCACGAATCGCGCCACCGTCTGCTGACCACCATAGGTTACCGCCTCAATGGAAAAACTACTTACGCCCTCGAGGGCTCAATCTTCATGGCGGGCGCCAGCGTACAGTGGCTGAGAGACACTCTCGGTCTTGTTGATTCTGCCGAGCAGACCGCAACACTCGCGGCCAGCCTTGAATCGAACGGTGGCGTTTATCTCGTACCCGCCTTTACGGGACTGGGCGCACCCCACTGGAATCCCCATGCCCGAGGCACTCTGCTGGGCATGACCCGCGCCACCGGGCCCGCACACATTGCACGTGCCGCACTGGAAGCCGTGTGCTACCAGAGTGCTGAACTTCTGGAGGCAATGGCTGACGACGTTGGCAAGGATGTCACGACGCTTCGGGTAGACGGGGGGATGGTGCGCAACGACTGGCTAACCCAGTACCTCGCCGACATCACCAACACACCTGTGGAGCGTCCTGCGCTTTTGGAGACAACTGCGCTGGGGGCAGCACGCCTTGCCGGCCTTCAGGCAGGCGTCTTTAACGATCTGGCCGATTTACAAGACGCCTGGGTGGCAGACCAGACCTTTATCCCTTCAATGGATGAAAGCATCCGCCAGTCTTGGCTCAGCACCTGGCGGCGTGCCGTCGAAGTGGCAATCGGTTTTGCAAAAGATTCGGGCAAAGGATAGACCCAAGCCGCGGGCAACATTCCAAATGGGGTTCAGGTCCCGGCGTCCGCCAGAATGAGATCGGAGGCTTTCTCAGCAATCATCACCGCCGGCGCATGCGTGTTGCCGGAGACCAGTGTGGGCATGATGGAGCAGTCCACCACCCGAAGCCCCGATACGCCCCGCACGTTGAGAGCGGCATCCACCACGGCCGCATCATCCAACCCCATCCGACAGGTGCCCGATGGATGAAAGATTGTTACACCAGTATCTCGCGCAAATTCCAGCAACTCTTCATCTGACTGCAATTGCTGTCCCGGTTTGTATTCGTCCACGATGTACTTTGATAGGGCCGGTTGCGCAGCAATCTGACGGGTCACCCGGAGTGCGTCGACCACGGTTCTGCAGTCATTTTCCGTTGAAAGGTATCCGGGGTGAATCTCCGGGCGTGCCAGTGGATCGGCACTCTTGATCGAAAGGTAACCGCGACTGGTGGGCCGCAGTTGACAGACTGAGGCAGTAAACCCGGGGAAATCATGTAGAGGGGCGCCCGGCAGATCAGCCGAAAGTGCCGCGAAGTGAAACTGGATATCGGGCCGATCAACATCAGACCGGGTTCTCAGGAATGCACCCGCCTGGTTAATACCGACCGCCATCGGGCCTGAGCGCCGGAAAACATACTGCATACCCATTCGCATCTTTCGCCAAAGACTGCGCATGTCGTCATTGGTGGTGAGTGGCTGGTTGCAGCGGTGGATGACCCGCACCTGAAGATGATCCTGAAGGTTTTGGCCGACCGCCGCACGATCGCAAAGCACGTCGATACCGTGGCGTTTCAAAATCTTCGCATCACCGATGCCAGAAAGTTGCAACAGTTGAGGTGACTGCAGTGCGCCGGCACTCAGGATCACCTCACGCCGGACAGTCACAGTCTTTTCCTGCCCTCCCTGGCGAAACACCACGGTATCCGCCCGGGCACCTGAGAATCCCACGCGGCAGACATGAGCGTCCGTCTCTATAGAGAGGTTGGGCCGGGCTTTTGCGGGCTTTAAATATCCGGTGGCGCTAGAACAGCGTCTGCCCTGCCAGGTGGTCAGCTGGTATGGCCCGGCGCCTTCCTGGCTTTCACCGTTGAAATCGGGGTTCGCAGGATAACCCGCCTCCACACAAGCATCGATAAAGGCGCGGGCCAGTGTATTCGGGCTGCCGACATCGGACACCCCCTGGGGGCCCTCTTCACCGTGAAAAGCATCTTTTCCTCGTTCGTTTCGTTCGGAGCGGATGAAGTACGGCAGCACATCCTGCCATGACCAACCTGGATTCCCCAGTGTTGCCCAATGCTCGTAGTCTTCGGGTTGGCCACGCACGTAGATCAGGCCGTTGATCGCGCTGGACCCACCCAGCACTTTGCCGCGCGGCCAGTAGATTGATCGCCCATTCATCCCGGGGTCGGGTTCGGTGTCGTAGCGCCAGTTATACCTCGGGTGAAACATCGTCTTTGCATACCCGATTGGGATGTGCAACCACGGATAGCGGTCCCGAGGCCCTGCTTCCAGGAGCAATACCCGATGCCGGCCGGTAGCCGAAAGACGATTGGCCAGCACACAACCAGCCGATCCTGCGCCCACAATGACGTAATCGAACTCCATCTCTTCAGCAGATCCGATGCCGAAACTTAACAGACACTTGTAGGTATCCGTTGTTCCTCATAGCGTAATATGAGTTCGCATTTGCACAATTATCGATCTTCTTCTATAAGGCTGTAATTCATCAAATACTATCAGGAGAGATCATTGAATACCTTGCCCCCTGATTTTCTGGTTCATGATGACCGCGACGCCGTGGGTGTTGTTGTGGTTGAGGGTGTTGCGGCAGGAGACGATCTTTCCGGCTGGGTCATGGATTGCGACAAGACCATCAACCTTGCCGTTAACGACCCGATCCCTCTTGGACACAAATTTGCCTTGCGGGATATCCGTAACGGTGAGTCGATCATCAAATATGGCGAGAATATCGGTCACGCCGTGACCGATATTCCCAAGGGCGATCACGTCCACGTACATAACGTCAAAACCAGTAAGTGGTGAATCATGAGCGACCTTAGTTTCTTTGGATACCGACGGGAAAATGGACGTGTCGGCATCCGCAATCATGTGGTGATTCTGCCGCTCGATGATCTCTCCAACGCCGCCTGTGAAGCGGTCGCCAATAACATCAAGGGGACGCTTGCGCTGCCACACCATTACGGTCGACTGCAGTTCGGCGAAGATCTCGAACTGCATTTTCGAACCCTAATTGGCGCTGGCGCCAATCCGAACGTTGCAGCCGTTGTGGTGATTGGTATTGAGCCCGGATGGACCGCCCGGGTGGTCGACGGCATCGCCAAAACCGGCAAGCCGGTCCAGGGGTTCGCGATCGAGCAACACGGCGATATCGAGACTATCGCCAATGCCAGTCGCACGGCAAAGGATTTTCTGCACGCGGCTTCCGAACTGACGCGCGGACAGTGCCCTATCTCGGATCTTTGGGTCTCTCACAAGTGCGGTGAGTCCGACACGACTTCTGGCATGGGCGCTAATCCTACCGTCGGCAACTTCATCGACAAAACTGATGTGATGGGCGTAACCAACTGTTTTGGCGAAACCTCCGAGATCACCGGTGCGGAACACTTATGCCGGGAACGCGCCGTCAACAAAGAGATCGGGGATAAGTGGTTTGCGACCTGGCAAGCTTACATGGACGAGGTCATTGAGCCCCACAAGACCAGCGATCTCTCAGAGAGTCAGCCGACCAAGGGCAATATTGAGGGTGGACTGACCACCATTGAAGAAAAAGCCATGGGTAACTTGCAGAAAATTGGCAAGAATGCCCGCTACATCGACGTGCTGGCGCCTGCCGAAACGCCACAGAAAGGTCCGGGACTGTATTTTATGGATACCTCTTCGGCAGCAGCCGAATGCGTGACTCTACAGGCGGCCGGAGGATTTGCCGTACATATCTTCCCGACCGGCCAAGGCAACATCATTGGCAATCCGATCGAGCCCGTCATTAAGGTGACGGCAAACCCGCGGACCGTGCGGACCATGGGTGAACATGTGGACCTTGATGTATCCGGCCTGCTTCGCCGGGAGATAAACCTCGATCAGGCCGGGGATGCACTCATTGATATGGTGGTGCGCACCTGTAACGGACGCCTCACGGCGGCAGAAGTCTTAGGCCATCGCGAATTCGTGATGACCAAACTGTATCGAAGTGCCTGAACACAATAATGCAGTCGAAGAGGAAATTCGTTAAACCATTCGACATATGCCTGTTGGTAACCAGCGTCCCAACTGATTTATCAAAAATAGATACGGTAGACGCACGCCCCACTTAATCTTTTCTCAATCCAACAATACCGATCTTGGAACTTACAATTGAAATATCTTAAAAAAGCATCAAAGTCACCCGCCAGTGGCGAAGACGATGCACGCCGGATCGTCCAGGATATGCTTGCCGAAATAGAAACTATCGGTGAACAAAAAGTGCGCGAGTATGCTGAGAAACTCGACCAGTGGACTGGCGACATCATCGTCTCGGCCGACGAAATCAAAGCCGCCGGTGAGAGTCTGTCGCAGCGGGCCCGGGACGATATCCAGTTTGCCTATGAACGAGTCGAAAAGTTTGCAAAAGCGCAGCTTCAGAGCATGTCCGAGTTCGAGACCGAGTTATCTCCCGGGCTTATTGCAGGGCAGCGCCTGATTCCGGTACAGACAGCCGGGTGCTATATCCCAGGGGGGCGGTATGCGCACATCGCCTCCGCCGTGATGAGTGTCACCACAGCGAAGGTTGCCGGTGTCCAGCACATCATTGCGTGTTCGCCGACACGAGGCGATTCGGGTGTGCATCCGTCGATTCTCTACACTGCCGACCTTGCCGGTGCAGATACGATTCTGGCGCTCGGCGGAGTCCAAGGTGTCGCGGCACTGGCGTTCGGACTTTTTTCAGGACATCCGGCCGACATACTCGTGGGTCCGGGCAACCGCTTTGTCGCTGAAGCCAAGCGCATTCTGTACGGCCGAGTCGGCATCGACATGTTCGCTGGCCCCACCGAGATCGCCGTGATTGCCGACGAGACCGCCGACCCGGACATCGTGGCTTCCGACCTTGCTGGGCAGGCCGAACATGGCCCGGACTCTCCCGCCTGGTTAATCAGCACCTCCGAGCGCCTTGCGCAAGACGTCATCGAGAGAGTCCCCGGCTGCATTGCGCGTCTGGGTGAACCTAACCGCAGTGCGGCCGAAAACGCCTGGCGGGATTACGGGGAGGTTGTCGTTGCCGAATCACGCGAAGAAGCGGTTCAGCAAAGTGACCACTATGCTCCGGAGCACCTGGAAGTCCACACCACTGATCTTGACTGGTGGCTCTCTAACCTTACTAACTACGGGTCTCTCTTCCTGGGTGAAGAAACCACTGTTACCTACGGAGACAAGGCATCCGGGCCGAACCATATCCTCCCAACCAAGGGTGCTGCGCGTTACAGCGGGGGCTTGAGCGTTGGCAAGTTCATCAAGACCGTGACCTGGCAGCGGATGAACCGGGAAGCCAACCGAGACGTAGGTGCGGTGA
>JABJIU010000087.1 GCA_018661145.1 Pseudomonadota bacterium
CCAGGGCCGCTCAATTTTGCCAAGGTGGCCATAGTCACAACTGCCGCTCTCCATCGAGAAGGTGCGGATGGCTTTGAACTCGGTGACAGTGACTATCACTATGAAACCTTACCCAGACAAGCCCGTGACCTGGCGCTCGGACATCATAGCGTCAACTTTGATCGTGGCGGTTTCGCCGCTGATATCAACGTGGTTTACCCCATTGATCGCCTTCATGAAATGACGGAGGACGGCATCATCGGTAGTGTGGCGGAAAACCACTACGCGTTCGCTGGTAACCAGTCAGAAACCGTCTCAGAAATTCGCCTGGATAGTGGCCCACTTTGCGCCGAAGAAATGCTGAGTGAGGGCGTAGATGTTGTGATACTCACAGGCACCTGACCGCTTTGTCCGCGTACCGTGTGTACGCTGGCGCACGCCTTTGAAGCAGCAGGTCTGTCAACGGTCGTCATCACCCCGATGAGAGCAGTGGCGGAACGCATGAACGTTCCAAGGGCACTCTACACACGTTTCCCGCTCGGCCTGTCACTGGGAAAAGCAGGAGACAGGGAGTTCCAGAACGAGGTTCTGCAGGCGGCTTTTGGTTTGCTGAAGGAAACCGGGGGTCCAGTGATCAGGGAGTTCCCCGTGAGCATAAGCCCCACCGGGAGCGAGCCGCTGGTTTGCCCACTACCGCCAAGACTAAACGCTGAACTACACCCTGCCATAGATGAAACACAAGCCTTAAAAGCAGCGCATGACCGTGCCTATCAGAAGACCCAGAGAACCTCGATTGGTATGCAAATCAGTGCTGAGCAAATTCCCGAAGCGCTTGCGAGATTTGTGAGGATCGTCGAGGGAGAACAGTGGGACGACGTTGGATTTCCAGCTAATTCAATCTATGGAACGGTTCACGACATACGATGCTACTACGAAGAACTGGCCTGTGAACTGGCAGAGGGCCCCGTTGGCCCCTGGGCAACGGAGGAATGGTTTTACGAATCCACGGAGGCTGGCCAACTTATCCTGAAGGCCCGACGGGCAATGCAAGACCAAAACGCAGAACAATCGATCTGGTTTGGCCTGGCACCGGCAGGGAGACAATAACAGGCCTGCAGGTACTCGTACTTGCCCTTCAAGGCATGTGGCTGTGTAAGACTCGCTTTTGGGTGGTCTTCTCAGTCTGTATTGTTGCGTTAAACGCGACTTCCGATTAATTTCGGCTCATGCGTCCATCAACTTAGGTCAACCCCATGAAGGCACAATTCAACCAGTTCATCTTGCTTGCACTGCTAACCTGCCTGGCATCGGTATGTGTCGCGGACGGGGTCGAACCCAACGTCCTCTGGATCGATATCGACGATCAGTCTCCCTGGTACAGCGCCTATGATGAGCAGCTCATCCAGACACCTAACATCGATGCGCTGGCCTCCGAGGGAGTTGTATTTCGGCGCGCCTACGCGCCTGTCCCGGTCTGCGCGCCGACACGGTCTGCCATGATAACCGGCACCTACCCAATCCGAACCGGCACTCACGATATGCGATCGGGTCGAACGCCGGAGTTCCAGATTCATCTTCCCCCTGATACGAAGACCCTGCCAGAACTGTTCAGGGAAGCTGGCTACGAGACTTTCGCCGCCACCAAGGACGACTTCAACTTCGTCTATGACAGAAACGCCCTCTACAGCATTGGCAACGAGAAAGCCAAAGCGGTGGATGCAAAGAACTGGAAAGGCTCTATGGGCGGCGGAAGTTGGCGGGACGTAACCCAGGGCCGGCCGTTTTACGGAAAAATTGCCATCGCTGGAGGCAAAGGCACCCAGGACATTCACGCTCACCTGAAATCACTGGGTCTTGAGCCAGTCCGGCCCGCCAATGTCAGGGTGCCAGCCCAGTACCCCGACCTGCCGCAGGTTCGCAAACACATCGCAACCCACTACAACACGATTCTCATGACTGACCATGCGCTTGGCGAAGTGATGGCGCAGTTGAAGAAAGACGGACTATGGGGCAATACGATCATCTTTCTCTATTCTGATCACGGCTCGGATCTACCTCGCAGCAAAGAATTCGTATATCACGAGGGTCTGCAAGTACCCTTTATTGTTGCCGCGCCCGGCCTGACAACTGCAATGCGACCGGGATCGCAGCGAAATGATATTGTCAGCCTCATGGACATCACAGCGACTAGCCTGGCACTGGCCGGCCTGCCTGTACCTGGCTATATGGATTCCAGAAATACCTTTGATCCCGACTACAGTCGCGAATACGTTTTCTCATCCGCCGATCGTATGTCCAACGTTATCGATCGGGTCCGGTCCGTCATGGGCACCGAGTTCCACTACATCCGCAACTTCCTGACGGACCGGCCATTAATGAACTGGGGGCATCGCGAAATGATTGCGCTCGCCGCACCGGAGAAAAGCAGCTTTCTGACTATCCGGAAACTGGCGGAGGCTGGCAAGCTCACACCCGCGCAGGCAGCGCCCTATGGCCCCCGGATCGCCGAGGAACTCTATCACCTGCCGAGTGATCCGGACGAGGTGGTCAACCTCGCCAGCGACCCCCGCTACAGTGCTCAGCTGGCCGAAATGCGCGCGGCATTAGCGGCCTGGATTGTTGACACTGGCGATAAGGGGCAGTACCCGAGATCAAAGGCAGCAATGAAAGAAATAACCGACCGATTCCCACCCGACTGGCTACGGAGCCCAGAATTTCAATACCTGCAAGTCAAGGCTGACAAAGCAACCCCCTGAAAAAGATAAGGGGGGACAGCAGATGACCAGGAAATTCAAAGCCATGGCATGGTGGACTGGACTCGTTACGGTTCTCGAGCTGGCGGGCTGCAACCCCCTGCAAGGTATACAAGCAAGAGCAAATTTCTCCAGCGTCGACAAAGTAGAAAC
>JABJIU010000132.1 GCA_018661145.1 Pseudomonadota bacterium
ACCTTCGGCATCCAACGCTCCGGGCGCTGCGACACCGACAGAGCAATCGCGCCCGGCCTGGGTCTGCAGTTTACGGATAAGTGAGACGATCTGGTCGAGGATTGCCGTATAGCCGGCTTCACGCGGTGTTGGGTGACGCTGCCGGTTGACGAAATTGCCGCTGTTATCGACCAGCGCTCCTTCGATCTTGGTGCCGCCGAGGTCAATACCGATTCGCATGTCGGCAAGGGGGCGGGTACCGCCGAGGGAGATTTGTGTCAGGAATCCCGATTGAAAGTAATCTGAGCGTAGGCCGAGTGATTATGGATGGACTCAAAGTTTTCGGCCTCGATAACATAGCGCTCGATGCGTTCATCCTGATTGAGACGACTCGCGACATCGCGCACCATATCCTCGACAAATTTGGGATTGTCGTACGCCCTTTCGGTAACATATTTTTCATCGGGACGCTTCAAGAGACCATACAGTTCGCAACTCGCTTCTTGTTCGACGATATCGATGATTTCCTCGATCCAGATAAAGGCCTTGGCGCGGATGCTGACGGTCACGTGGGAGCGTTGGTTATGAGCGCCATAGTCGGAAATCTTTTTTGAGCATGGACACAAACTGGTGACCGGCACGACGACCCGGACCTCAGTCGATGAGGCGTCTTCTGCCCCCTCGCCGATGAAGGTCACCTGATAGTCCATCAGACTTTTCACACCGGTCACGGGGGCTGATTTTTCCAGAAAAAACGGGAAGGACATTTCAATGTGACTCGTCCCTGCATCTAAATGGTCGCGGGTTTCCTGCAGGATCGATCGGAAAGAACGCACAGAAATTTCCCGCTCGTGTCGACTCAGAATCTCGACAAAGCGGGACATGTGAGTCCCTTTGAAATTGTGAGGCAGTTCAACATACATGCTGAAGGTCGCTACGGTATGCTGCTCTAGGCCGTTACGATCCTGAATACGGACAGGGTGGCGCAGGTCTTTTACACCGACCTTGTCGATCGTAATGTTTCGAGTATCAGGGCTGCCCTGAACGTCAGCTATTTCAGCGCCGGTTGGCGCTACGTCGTTGGCTTCTAACATGGTGGCCTTGGTGTTCAAAAAAGGTTAATACACGAAGTTTATCGCAGATTATGCGCTGGAGCGTGAAGCCACAGACTGTAGAGGACGACGGCGCAGAACCGCCGCGCAGATCCCCGCCGCGTCGAGCCCGTAGTGGGCCAGGACGGCTCCAGGATCACCCTGGTCTACATGTTGATCAGGCAGTCCCAGGGCCATTGTTGGGGTCTCATAACCCGCCTCCGAGAGGGCCTGAGAGACCCCCGCTCCCGCGCCACCCAGAACAGTATTCTCTTCAATAGTGACCAGCAATTCATGTGCTTTCGCCATGTCCAGAATAAGATTGGTGTCTAGGGGTTTGACGCTTCGCATATTGACGACGGTGGCGTTCAGGGTCTCAGCCGCCTCAAGCGCAGCGCTAAGCATCGTGCCGAAAGCAAGCAGAGCAACTCCTTGCCCTTCCCGACGGATTTGGGCTTTCCCTATGGGGATACGGCGCATAACCGCTGACTCGATCGTCCCCGGTCCGGATCCGCGCGGGTATCTGACAGCGGCAGGCCCTTCGTGCAGGAAAGCGCTGTAAAGCATATCCCGGCATTCCGCCTCATCTGACGGCGCAAAAATCACCATTCCGGGAACACACCGCAGGTAGCTCAGATCGAACGCTCCCTGGTGGGTTGGGCCATCCGCACCGACAATCCCTGCCCGGTCAATGGCAAAGGTCACGTCCAGGTGCTGTACGCTGATGTCATGAATCAATTGGTCATAGGCTCGCTGCAGGAAGGTCGAATAGATGGCCACTACGGGCTTGAGACCGTCGCAGGCGGTACCGGCCGCGAAGGTCAGTGCATGCTGTTCGGCGATCCCGACATCAAAATATCGGTCTGGATACTGTTTGGAAAACTGCACCAGTCCTGACCCTTCCCGCATGGCAGGAGTGATGCCAATCAGGCGCTGATCGTCTTTGGCCATATCACACAGCCAGTCGCCGAATACCTGGGTATAGGTACGTTTGCCGGACTTTTTCTCTACCTTTCCAGTGTTCGGGTCAAAAGGCCCGACTCCGTGGAACGCGATTGGCTGACCTTCGGCTGGCTCAAAGCCTTTGCCTTTCTGGGTAGCAATGTGCAAAAAACGTGGGCCGCTCATCGCCTTCATGTTCTGCAGGGTTGCCACCAGCGTATGAATATCGTGCCCGTCAATCGGGCCGATGTAATTGAAGCCGAGCTCCTCAAACAGCGTGCTTGGCATGACCATCCCTTTAAGATGCTCTTCCCAGCGCCGGGCAAAGGCCTGCACAGGCGGAGCCGTCCCGAGCACCGTTTTGCTACCTTCCCGGACACTGGTATATGCCTTGCCGGAAAGGATGCGCGCGAGATAGTTCGACATGGCCCCGACATTTCGAGAAATCGACATCTCGTTATCATTGAGAACGACGAGCAGGTCTGCATCCATGCCCCCCGCGTTGTAGAGCGCTTCCATTGCCTGGCCGGCGGTCAATGCGCCATCGCCGATAATGGCGACCACCTCGCGGCTTTGTTGATCGAGCCTGGCGGCGACTGCCATTCCCAATGCGGCGCTGATGGAGGTGCTCGAATGTCCAGCGCCGAAACTGTCGTATTCGCTTTCGGCCCTTTTCAAAAAACCTGAAAGGCCTCCGGCTTTGCGGATAGTCCGCATCGCGTCCCGCCGACCGGTGAGAATCTTGTGCGGGTAGGCCTGATGACCAATGTCCCAAACCAGGCGGTCCCGGGGAGTGTCAAAGACATAATGCAGGGCCACGGTCAGTTCGACGGCACCCAGCCCTGGAGCAAGGTGCCCACCGGTTTCTGAGGTGAAATCGATCAGAAATCTGCGCAGTTCGTCGGCCAGCGGCTGAAGATCCTGCTCAGCAAGTTGACGCAGATCCACCGGAGAGTCGATGGTATTCAGCAATGGAGAATCAGACGAATTAGTCATGCGATGAAATACGGCTGATTTCGTCAGCGAGAACGCCAGTCCATGATGATAATGCCTTTATGGCGTCCAAGCGCTAATGAGACCGTTCCAGAGTGAAATGCGCAAGGGCGATCAGCAGTGTAGCGTCAAGTTCGAAGTCGTCAAGCGCGCCGATTGCCTGCTCTCTCAGGTCTTGCGCGTACTGTCGGGCGGGTGCTTCACCGAGAACGCTGAGAAAAGTAGGCTGGCCTCTCTCCCGATCGGCGCCGGCAGGTTTGCCCAGCGTATCCGTATCGGCGGTCCCGTCCAGGACGTCATCGATGACCTGGAAAGCAAGACCCAGCGGCCGAGCATAGTTCTTAAGACGTGTGAGTATCTCAGAGTCATCGGTGGCGCAAAGGCCGCCCATCAGCACCGAAGCCTCAATCAGGGCACCTGTCTTGCGCTGATGCATCGCGGCGAGCGTTTTAAGCGTTGGATCCTGCGATGCTAGGTTCAGATCGAGAACCTGACCGCCGGCAAGACCCAGGGAGCCCGATGCCTTCGCCAGTGTGTGCACCATTTGCAGTCGTGAGGCAGCCGGCCGCCTGACCCAGGCGGGATCGCTCAATACCTCAAAGGCCAGGGTTTGCAGTGCATCGCCTGCAAGAATAGCGGTCGCTTCGTCGAAGGCTTTGTGACAAGAGGGCTTTCCTCGGCGAAGATCATCATCATCCATCGCCGGAAGATCATCATGTACCAGAGAGAAGGCATGAACCAGTTCCACGGCACAGGCCGGTATATCGAGGATTTCCTCACTGGAGGAGAGGGCGTGTCCCGCCGCATAGACCAGTGCGGCGCGGTATCGTTTGCCGGCCCCGATGCCGGCATAGCGCATCGCCTCATGAAGAAGGGGAGGGGAGATGCGTGCGGACGGTATCAGGCGCTCAAGGCATTGGTCAATGCGCTGACGCCATCGTAGCCAGTATGGATCGAGGTGATGGGAATGGGTCACGGGTCCTCGTCTTCAAAAGACGCGTCCTCTGCGTCGCCGGCTTTTTCCAGGAGCTCCTGTACACGGAGTTCGGCCTTGCGCAGACTCTCTCGGCACTGGTGGGTGAGTTCCATTCCCCTTTCAAAATCTTTCAGAGAAGTCTCCAGAGGCTGGTCCCCAGCCTCCATTTTTTCCACTATCATTTCGAGCTCCCTGAGTGATTTTTCAAACTCTCCAACCCGTGAACGTGTTGGTTTGGCCATGATGAATCCTCTTGGGCGTGCGTCGCACTATAAAGGAGTACGGGTAATGTTTTTCATCTTGGATTCTATCTTAGCGGTTGATCGCGCTCCAATCTCGAGCAGACGGGTTTGCGATTTTCGATGGCAAACGCGAAGATGGCTTCGTGTATTATCCCCCTGCGCTTCATCCCGGTAGATCAACATCTGATGGCTGGAAATTACGATGCCTCCGCAATTGAAGTCCTCACAGGGCTTCAGCCGGTGCGTAAACGCCCCGGAATGTATACCCAGACAGACCGGCCAAATCACCTTGTTCAGGAGGTTGTGGATAACAGCGTCGACGAGGCGATCGCAGGCTATGCGCATCGGATCTCGGTCACTCTGCACAAGGATGCTTCAGTTACGGTCACTGATGATGGCAGAGGAATGCCGGTCGACCGGCATAAAGGCGAGAAAGTCAGCGCTGTCGAAGTCATTCTTACGCGACTGCATGCCGGTGGGAAGTTCTCGGATAAGTCCTATGCCTACTCTGGCGGACTGCATGGCGTCGGCGTCTCGGTCGTCAATGCGCTTTCCAGAAAGCTGGAGGTCAGTGTCAAACGCGCTGGCCAGGAGTACAAGATGGCGTTCCGTGATGGTGTGCCTACGGCACCGTTGAAGCCGGTTCGAAAGATCGGGGCGCGAAATTCGGGAACGACGGTGCAATTCTGGCCCGATCCGACGTTTTTTGATTCACCCGGGATTTCGGTCTCCCGCTTGAAGCGGCTTCTCAGAGCCAAGGCAGTGCTGTGTCCTGGCCTTCGGATAGATTTTCGGGATGAAGAATCCAACCGGAATAATGAAACCTGGGAATACGAAGACGGGTTGCCGGACTACCTCTCTTCTCAGATCGCATCATCAGAATGCGTGCCCGACCCCCCGTTCGTAGGTCATCTGGTGCAGCAAGCGCAGCAGTTAGATTGGGCCACGAGTTGGCTTGAGGACGACGGAGAAGTTTTTGCCGAGAGTTACGTCAACCTAATTCCGACGCCGCAGGGGGGAAGTCATGTCAGTGGTTTTCGGACTGGATTAACGGACGCGGTACGCGAGTTTTGTGACTATCGCAATCTGCTGCCTCGAGGTGTCAAACTCGCTACCGAAGACGTATGGCAACGTTGTGCGTTTGTGTTGTCACTGCGAATGAAAGATCCCCAGTTTAGCGGTCAGACAAAGGAGCGCTTGTCTTCTCGAGAAGCTGCCACCCTCACTGCGGCGACAGTGAAAGATGCATTTAGCCTGTGGCTGAATCAGAATGCAAAAGAAGGCGAGCGCATTGCCAGTTTGGCAATCGAAAGTGCGCAGTCCCGACTCCGTACCGCACGGCAGGTAGAGCGCAAGAAGGCTACGACGGGGCCGACTCTGCCAGGCAAGCTTGCAGATTGCACTAGCCAGGATCTGGAGCAGACTGAACTTTTTCTGGTAGAGGGAGATTCTGCCGGAGGGTCGGCCAAACAAGCTCGAGACCGTGAATATCAAGCAATTCTGCCCCTGCGAGGCAAGATTCTGAATACCTGGGAAGTCGACGTCAGCGAAATTCTTGCCTCTCAGGAGGTCAATAATATTTCTGTCGCACTGGGCATTGAGCCGGGAAGCGCTGATCTCAATCAGCTCCGCTATCATAAGGTTTGCATTCTCGCCGACGCCGATTCTGACGGCCTACATATTGCCACGCTGATTTGCGCGCTGTTTCTGCGGCATTTTCGTCCCCTCGTGCGGGCGGGACATGTCTTCGTGGCTATGCCGCCGCTGTATCGCATCGATGTTGGCAAAGAGGTGTATTACGCGCTGGATGAATCCGAGAAAAATGGCATCCTCGATCGTCTGGCCGCTGAGAACAAGCGGGCAAAGCCGTCGGTGCAGCGTTTTAAAGGATTGGGAGAGATGAATCCTCCCCAGTTAAGGGAGACAACGATGGATCCGGACACTCGTCGATTGGTGCAGCTGTTGCTCGACGAAGGGGCGGACACCGACAGTACCTTTGACCTGCTACTCGCTAAAAAGCGAGCCGGTGACCGCAAGCATTGGCTCGAGCGGAAAGGCGACCTCGCGGATATCGCCAGTTAGCCCAGTGGCAACTACCAAGGAAAGGAGAAGCATCATGATGAATCGATTGGCATGGCTCGGGTTGGGTATCTTGCTGGTAACGACGCCCTCCTGGGCGAACTGGGAGGTGGCGGCTGACTCTCGCGTTCAGTTTGTATCGATCAAACAAAATACGGTCGGTGAGATTAGTCACTTTGAACGCGTTAGCGGCGCGGTATCTCAGGATGGGCAGGTCGATATTCGTGTCTCACTCGACTCCGTGGAAACCATGATCGGTATCCGCAATCAGCGTATGAAGGAGATGTTGTTTGAGGTTGGGGTGTATCCGCAGGCCAGTATCACTGCAAAACTGGATCCTGAAGCCTTGATGCTAGCTGCTTCCGGATATGGCGGCGAAATCACGACTGATATCAAAATCGATCTTCATGGCACATCGGTGACCAAGTCGGCAACATTGCAGGTGACGCCGATGAAAGACGGCCTGGGCGTTTCGACATCGGAGCCTATTTTGATACACGCAGCAGAATTCGGACTAGAGCCGGGTGTGGCGGCGCTTCAGGAGGTGGCAGGGTTGCTGGCGATCAGTCGTGTAGTGCCCGTGACCGTCAGTCTGAGACTGGTAAAATCAGAGGCCGCGCCGGTAGACTCCTAAGGGCAGACCACCGGAGCTTATTGCCAGCCAGCGGCCTTCAGCATCGCGTTTAGTTCAGCCTGATAGCGCGTAGCAGCTGCCTGATCACCTGCTAAAAGACTGTATTGCGCTAGCGCTGCCAGCACGTTGGGCTGGCCCGGTGCCTGTCGTTGCGTGTAGGTCAGGGTCTCAAGTGCCTCTTTGGCCTGGCCTTGATCATTCAGCGCGACGGCAAGCACGTAATGGTAATAACCGGGCGTCACTTCTAGCGCCGCCGCTTTTTTCAGAGCAACGAGCGCTGCA
>JABJIU010000203.1 GCA_018661145.1 Pseudomonadota bacterium
AGGGTGATTACGCTCTCTCGTGTAATGCCTGGGAGAATGGTGCCCGATAACTCAGGCGTGACGACTTCATCACCTATCCGAAAAAAAACATTCATCTGCCCCGCTTCCTCGGCGAAAGCGTGCTCCTGGGCATCGAGCCAAAGAATCTGATCAAAGCCGTCCTGCGAGGCGGACGCCATCGGCTGCAACGTGGGCGCGTAGTTTCCAGAGGTTTTTGAGGCCCCGGTGCCGCCCATCGCGGCTCGAGTAAACCGCGCCTCAGCTTTAAGCCGTAGCCCGGGACTGCTTGAGGAGAAGTAAGGAGCAACAGGGGCTGCAGTGATGACGAACAGATATCTGCTCGACGGACGCACTGCCAGATGGCCCTCGTTGGCAAATACCAGAGGTCGGAGATAGAGCGCGTGACCGCGGTGCTCGGGGATCCAGCAGGATTCAACCGAGACAATCTCGGTTATACATTCCACAAACTCTTTTGGAGAGATAGGAGGGATACAGAGCCGAAAACACGACGCTTCGAGCCTGGCAGCATTGCGATCCGGTCGGAATAACCGGGCGATCCCATCACGAGTCCCTCGATAAGCCTTTAAGCCCTCAAAAACACTTTGCCCATATTGAATTCCGAGCGCGGTCGGCTCGACCTCCAGAGCGGCGCGGGGCCTGATCGTTGCGTCCCCCCACGCATCGTCTGCCCACTCTCGAACCAGCATATGGTCAGAGAAAAAGTTTCCAAATCCGAGATCCTGACCGGTAACCGACTGAAGATCTGAGTTCTTTTTCAGAACCCTGTTTATTCGCACGCTTTTTCTATCCTCTCCAATCCTTTGTAAATGTTGCGGCTGTCCGCATGGGTTGCTAGGGGTTAGCGTGCTGATTAATCGTTGAGATTAATTGCACGACCTGGGCTTCCGACAGCGCATTTACTCCCGAGAAAAGCACTTCTCCATTGCGACCAATCACGAGCACATGATACCCGTCATCTACCAGGCCCCAGGCGCCAACCAAGACTCGCTGCAAGTCCCGAACGTACAATGTGTTTGGGTATTTTTCCTGCTTCTTTTTCAGAAGCATATCGATAGCGAAATTGGGCTTCCAGGTTGCAGCCATGTTGATAACTGCAACCGAAGCGACTTTGTCGCGATCGTAGCCCTCTGCGGCGAGAGCATCCTCAACATGCGCATTAACCTTCACCTTGTCAGGGTCGACGTACATGAGAATGTGTACTCTGCCGTTAAGTGAGGCACTGCTCCAGGGGCCGCCCTCCACCAAACCGCCTTGCTCTTCATCCAGGACGACCACTGGGATCGCCTCGCCGATCACAACTTGTGCCACCGCCAGCGGTCCTAGGCAAATTGCGAGAATGGCAATGGTAGGCCCGATAATCATCCGGATACGCAATCGATCTTGATTCATAACGCTCTTCTTTTGCTTCGTTGCATCTTGGCACATTTGCGGATGCACACAGGGTTGCTGCCGGCCTCCCAGGCCTGAGGATAAATGGTTCTATAAGGCTCTTCCAGCAAGATCTCTTCCAGGGGGCGATTGCGGATATTGTGCTCCGTTGAGTGAGAGACCCCCGACCGTGAATACATTCGCCGTTCGTCGTCAGACCCCTCAATCCAGCAACAAGCGGAGACTGCGCCGGTGGCCACGATATAGGGTCGGTTTTGAAGTTCAGATTTGCACTGGACGGAGTCGACGACCTCTATCGCTCCGGAGCGGCTTGCGTCGCGAGAGTTCTCGCCCCCGGAACTTGCAACACCGGTAAAGGACGGGTCGGCGGGATGTAAGTCACGTACAGTACCGTCGGGCATTTGATAAGAGAACCGATTCTCCTTGCCGAAACGAATGGTATCGATCACTCTAAAGTTCGAGAATCCCATCTCTCGACTGCGTTCCAATGCCTCCTCGATCTGGTGCTGGTTGTGCTCAAAAGGAATGAAATGCCATTCCCCTATGGCTCCGGTACCGAGGTAGGCCTCGGCGTTCTGCATAATCTTCTCGAACCGGGTATTTACGCGGTATAAGTGATTTGTATCCTTGAGTCCGTCGATATGAAACTCCACAATCGACTCGGTTCCTCTGAAACGTTCACCAAGATTCCGCCACCAGGCAGCACTGCGAAGTCCTCCGTTCGACGAAAGAATAATCTTGATATCAAACCCGATGAAATAGTCGCAGATTTCAAGACATTCACGCGCTGCAGGTGGATCTCCGAGGCCACCGCACAGATCAATCTCGCTGATCTTTGCGCAAATCGCTGGAGTGAAGTTCCGTTTGATGAGGTCAAGATCCAGTTCGATGTTCTTGACCTTCGACATGTCAGGGAGGCACCGGTTCCCCTCCTGGGTGCGGCCGCACATCGGGCAGGCTGCGTTACATTTGTCTGTCAACTCCAGATGGAACTTCATCGGCCGCTGCAGATTGAAGATCGATGCACTTGAATTCATAGGCTTGTCGCAACACTCATGAGGTCTTTGCATACATAAAATAACGTCCCGAGTCGACGTTCACCGGCAGTGAAAATGGAGTCCAATTGCCCTTTTTAAAGGGCTGATCAGAGAGGATAACCGCGCCAATCGCGAGCAACGCGTCAAGGTCGTGTGAGATTTGGCGCGCCAACTCCTCGTCCACTACTTTTATGCCCGTGCCAATATCGCAATGTGCCAGGACTGCCTTGGGCTTGATTTGAACCAAGGCTCGGTGGAGCGTTTCTGTAAAGTCGCCTTCGATCAGAAATTCAGGATCCGGCATGCAGTCAGGGTGTGCAGCCGGTTTGCGCTCGAATACAAATATGTCACGATCTGGCGCGGTTTCTCGGAGATGGTCGAAGGTTCGGCCGTTCCCAAGCCCTAATTCCAGATACGGGCCTGGCAACGTTTCCACGCGCCCTACAGCAGACTCAAGACAGGCCCGTTGGGCCTCGAGTCGTCGGATCATACTGTCAAGCCTGCTCATGATGAGTTAAAGGGGGCACTCCAGTAGAAGAGAAAGCGATCTTCCGTCTGGCTAATGGCGCGCCCCATTGTTTGTGATCCGTGGAGACTCGAAAGAATGGTCGGGGCGAGAGGATTTGAACCTCCGACCACCGCAACCCCATTGCGGTGCGCTACCAGGCTGCGCTACGCCCCGAAAGTCGTTAATTGTAAAGCACTAAGCTTTAAGAAGCTGGGAGATCTGCTCCAGTTCATCAACAAGCGCGCTGGTAAGAAGCCCTTCAGCAGGCCCGTCCGAATCCAAACCAGTCACCTTGAGTTGATTGCAGGCGCCACTGATCGTGTAGCCCTCGATGTAAAGAAGTTTACGAATTGTCCGAATGAGCTCTACTTCGTGACGTTGATAATATCTACGGTTTCCACGACGTTTAACTGGTTGGAGTTGAGGAAACTCTTGCTCCCAGTAGCGAAGTACGTGCGGCTTTACGGCGCATAACTGACCAACCTCACCGATGGTGAAGTATCGTTTACCTGGAATGGGTGGTAGATCCTCGGCACCTGGGTCGAGCATGGTCACGACGACGATCTCTGCTCGGCGGCTGTCGAATCAATACGATCGGTGTTAGCGCCAACTTGGTCTTTGACTTTCTGGCTGGCGCGATAGGTCACGACCCTTCGCGCACAAACGGGGACGGCCTCACCGGTCTTCGGGTTCCGCCCTGGCCGGCTATTCTTCTCACGGATAGAAAATCCACCGAACCCCGATAACTTGACACTTTCCCCAGCCTCTAGCGACTGACGAACTTTTTCAAAGAAGAGTTCTACGAACTCTTTAGCCTCTCGTTTATTAAGGCCAAGTTCGTCGAAAAGTGTGTTGGCTAGGTCGGCTTTGGTAATTGTGTTATTCATCATTTTTCTACATCGACGGCCCAGCGTTCACTTGCCAAACGATATCGGTGATCCTCCACCGGCATCTTTCAAGAAGAACGGAGTTCGCCTCCAATTTCTTCTCTAATATCTTTCAACACAACCTCGATAAGGCGGTCGGCTTCGCTATCTGTAAGATTGCGGGAATTCGACTGCAACGTCAAGCGGTATGTAAGTGATTTTTTTTGATCCCCAACCTCGGGAGCCTCGTAGAGGTCAATCAACTCTAGGGCCACCAACAGGGAGTGAGCTGAGGATTCGATACGCGCTCGGACGACAGCGGCGGGGGCATCCTTGGGAACAGCGAGCGAAATATCGCGGTTCACCGCAGGATAACGAGAGGCCGCAGAATGCTCCGGAATATTTCCGTGTTGAAGCAATTCCCAGTCCAACTCAAACCCAAAAACAGGAATCGCGATATCGAGTTCAGAGAGCAGAACACGGGAAATCCGGCCAATTCGGCCAATCGTTCGCCCTTTCGCGCTAATGTCAGCGTATTGCCCCGCCTGATAGGCAGGATGCGTGCCCGTCGTATAGATCAGATCTAGATCGCGCTGTGAAGCTTGAGCGAGATCTTCGACATCGCCTTTAACGTCGAAAAAGTCCACCTCCCGCGAGTGCTGATCCCAGTCGATCCCGTTAGCAGAGCCCATAACCACGCCACCAAGCCACTGATTCTCCCGGATGGCCTTGCCCTTTTTTAAATAAACATGTCCGGCCTCAAAAAGACGAATGTCGCGAACCCGTCGCCGCGCGTTATTGGCCAGTGCTCCCAAAAGACCCGGGAGCAGCGACACTCTCATCTCTGTCATGTGGGCGGAGATCGGGTTCTTGAGCTTCACCGCCGACTGTCGACCCCGAATGTGTTTCTGCAGATCAGCCGAAACAAAACTGTAGGTAATCGCCTCTCGATACCCCCTGTCGACCAGAAAATCCTTCGCGCGGTCCAATGGAACAAGTGCTTCCGGCGCAAGTCGGCGACTGACCGCGACCTTAGGTCGATTGAGCGGAAATCTATCGTAGCCCACGATCCGCGCAACTTCTTCGACGAGGTCGTGTTCAGCAGTGATGTCGTATCGGTGGCTAGGGGCTTTTACTCGCCAACCGCCCTCGATTCGCTGACAGCTCATCCCAAGCGCTGCGAAAACGCCCGATACTTTTGCCGTCGGCACCTTAACCCCGAGCATCCGTTGTAGCCGAGCGGCACGGAGTGTCACCCATTTCCTCTTGGGTAGAAGCCGCCGTGCCGCGGACTCGACTCGGGGTCCGCAGGTGCCGCCACAGATCTGCAGCACCAGCGCGCTCGCACGTTCGATTGCCTTCGCCGGCAATTGAAAGTCGACACCCCGCTCGAATCGATGGGAAGCGTCGGTATTCAGGTTATGCCGTCGCGCAGTCCGTGCTATTCCATTTGGATCAAAGAAGGCCGCCTCGAGGAATATTGCCCGGGTCCCTTCGTGGATCATGGTACCTGCGCCACCCTTAATCCCGGCAAGCGCGACTGCACCAGACCCATCCGTAATCAGCAAGGCGTCGGCGTCTAAGGTGATTGGTTCGCCATCGAGTAGTTTGATCCGTTCTCGAGGCTTCGCCCGACGAACACAAATATCTCCCTTAAGCCGGTCACTGTCGAACGCATGCATTGGTTGTCCAATCTCAAGCATCACATAGTTGCTGATATCGACCAGTGCATCGATGCTTCGCGAGCCTGCCCTCCTGAGTCGTTCGCGTAGGAGATCGGGGGTACGGGCCCCTGGCCGCACCTGCGTGATCGTGCGGCCAACATAGCGTGCGCAGCCACCGGTACCATCCAGCATGATTGTCCTCGACTCGGAGCCGGCGGGGCGAACACGAGGAAGCTTTGGCTCTTGGAGTGAGCCCCCGGTCAAGGCCGCGACTTCTCGTGCGATCCCGAGAATGCTGAGACAGTCACCGCGATTCGGGGTCAGCTCGACCTCTAGAAGCTGGTCTGGAAGTTGCAGATGGGGGTTCAAAAGCTCTCCAGGCCGAAGCTCTGGATCAAGCAGCAAAAGCCCGCTGGATTGCTCTTCGAGGCCAAGTTCAGCCGCAGAGCACAACATTCCTGCCGACGCTTGCCCCCGGATCAGCGCTTTACCGATTTTCAGTCCTGAGGGTAGACGGGTTCGGATTCGGGCAAATGGTACGACAATCCCCTCTAAGACATTCGGGGCACCGCAAACCACCTGATGGGTTTTCGAGTCACCGGCGTCGACGTGACAAATTGTCAGGCCATCCGCATCCGGATGCGGGGTAATCTCGCGAATGTGTCCAGCCACTATGGACTCAGGGAGTGGCGCGACCTCCTCAATGACGCCTGTCTCGAGACCTGCGCCTGTCAGAATCTCCGGCAAGGAATCGAAGCCAAGATCGAAGTCGACCCATTCACGGAGCCAGTTTTCACTGATAATCATTTCGGATTCAGGCGAACTGCCTCAAAAATGAGACTTCGTTTTCGAAAAAGAGCCTGAGGTCATCGACCCCATATCGCAGCATTGCTAATCGCTCAATTCCTAGCCCAAACGCATAGCCCGTGAACAATTCATTATCGATACCTACTTGCCGAAAGACTTCCGTGTGCACCATGCCGCAGCCTAGCACCTCGATCCACCCGCTGTGTCCACAGATACGGCAGCCTCCACCATCACAGAACACGCAGCCCATGTCCACCTCTGCAGAAGGTTCGGTAAAGGGGAAGAACGATGGACGAAAACGTACCGGAAGTTCGCGTTCGAAAAATTCCTCCAGGAAGAAGACCAAGACCCCTTTAAGGTCGGCAAAGGAGATATCCGAATCCACCGCAAGCCCCTCTACCTGATGGAACATAGGCGTGTGCGTGACATCAGAGTCGCAGCGATACACCCTGCCTGGAGCAATTACAGCGACTGGGGGCGTGTGGGTTTCCAGATACCGTATCTGTACCGGTGAGGTGTGCGTTCGCAGCACAGTTTCATCGGAGACATAAAAGGTATCATGCATGGCGCGCGCAGGATGGTTCTTCGGAATATTAAGCGCCTCGAAGTTATGAAAGTCGTCCTCGATTTCTGGGCCATGAGCCACATCAAACCCCGCGCGGGTAAAAATTTTCTCAATCCTCCGCAACGTTCGACTGACGGGGTGCAGGGAACCCTTGTGCCGCCCCCGGCCAGGAAGCGTAACGTCTACCTTCTCGGCTGTAATCTGCGCTTGTTGCTCCTCTTCCTTGATCTCCACCGACCTATCCAGGAGAGCGTCCGTCAGCTGATCACGAACGTGGTTTACAGCCGCGCCGAATTCCTTGCGCAATTCTGGAGGTTGTGCACCAATCAGTTTCAGCTGTGCGGTTACGGTTCCCTGGCGCCCAAGCAAAGCTATTCTCAGCTGCTCAACTACTGCTGAGTTAGGGGCGGCAGAAATCTCTGACAAAGCATTACCGAGCAGGAGATCCAATTCGGCTATGGGGCTGGCGTTCATCGAAACCTTTGTATTGAAATAAAAAAAGGGAAAGGCGCGTATTACCTTTCCCTGATTCTACGCCTGGCTATCAGACGTGTTTCATTGTATTGCGGAATCAGGCGGCGAGTGCGACTTTTGCCCTCTCTGCCAGCGCGGCGAAAGCCACCTGATCATGTACTGCCATATCAGCGAGCACTTTACGGTCAAGTGAGATATTCGCCCGGCCCAATCCATCAATGAGCCGACTGTAACTCAGATCATGCACGCGCGCCGCAGCATTAATTCGGACGATCCAAAGTGTTCTGAACTGCCGTTTTCGCTGCCGACGATCTCGATAGGCGTATTGGTCAGCCTTCATGACAGCCTGATTCGCCACGCGGAATACGTTCTTTCGGGCACCGCGATAGCCTTTGGCTCGGGAAAGGACCTTGTTATGGCGGGCCTTAGCGGTTACTGCTCGTTTTACTCTTGGCATCGTTCTACTCTTTCAGGTTCTTATTCAGCGGCGTTTGCGATTCGCGCCTTGTTGAGGTCTGGCTGTGCCTCGACCTCAGGCGTAGGGCAGCATCTTGCGGACCGCTGCCTGATCCGCCGGATGGACCAGAAGCCCTTCTCGCAACTGGCGTTTTCTCTTCGTCGACTTCTTCGTGAGGATGTGATTGAGGTAGCCCTGCGAGCGTTTGAACTTCCCAGACGCGGTTCGGCTGAACCGCTTGGCGGCCCCTCTATTGGTCTTAAGTTTTGGCATAGTCTTTTATCCGTAAAAATTGCTAGGCCGTGCTCAGTTTTTTGCCGGCGCCAGTACCATGATCATCTGTCGTCCTTCCATCTTCGGCATTTGCTCAACAATGCCAATCTCTTTCAGATCACCTTCAACCCGTTTCAGCATCTCCATTCCGAGTTCCTGATGAGCCATTTCCCGTCCCCTGAAACGCAACGTCACCTTTACCTTGTTGCCCGCATCGAGAAAGCGTGTGAGATTTCGAACCTTGATATCGTAGTCCCCAACATCGGTTCCCGGCCTGAACTTTACTTCCTTGACCGTAATCTGCTTTTGCTTTTTCTTGGATTCTTGCTTTTTTTTGGCGTTTGCGTAGAGGTGTTTACCCCAATCCATCAACCGACAGACCGGCGGTTCCGCATTCGGTGCAATTTCAACCAGATCCATGCCGCGCTCTTCAGCAATCGTTCGCGCCTCGTCGGGGGAAACAATCCCTAACTGTTCCCCTGTGTCACTTACGAGTCGGATCTGATCGTAGGTGATATCTTCGTTGAGCCTTTGCTCTTTTGTTCCGGCTATTGCCAATCCCTCCAAAAATTAATGCCGCGCGTTTGCGTTGGGGAGAAAACACTTTTCCAGCACGTCAGCGATAGCTACCGTACCTAGATCTTCTCCGTCGCGCGTGCGCACGGCTACAGAACCCTCTTCCACTTCCCGGTCTCCAACCACAAGGAGAAAGGGAATACGTCTCAGGGTAGATTCCCGGATTTTATAACCAATTTTCTCGTTTCTCAAGTCGGTTTCGACTCTGACCCCCTGTTTTCTAAGGAATTTTTGGGTTTCCGATGCGAAAGACTGCTGTCGATCGGTGATGTTGAGAATGATTGCTTGTATAGGAGCAAGCCAAAACGGCAGCTTGCCCTCAGTGTCTTCGATCAGAATCCCGATAAAGCGTTCGAGGGAGCCGAGGATTGCACGGTGAATCATTACCGGCACTTGCTTCGAGCCATCATCGGTTACGTACGAAGCGTCGAGTCGACCCGGCATCGAAAAATCCACCTGTATAGTGCCGCATTGCCAGCGCCGCCCGATGGAGTCGCGCAGTACAAATTCGTGTTTTGGACCATAAAACGCACCCTCACCCGGCTGAACCACGTATTCAATGCCCTTTTCTTCGAGTGCCCGGGCGAGCGCATCTTCTGCTCGGTCCCACAAGGCGTCTTCGCCCACGCGCTGTTTTGGGCGGGTCGAAAGTGCGACCTCGATATCCTCGAACCCGAAGTCCTTATACATCCTGTAGGTCAGCTCGATTAACGTCGATACTTCCGCCTGGAGTTGGTCTTCCGTACAAAAGACATGGGCGTCATCCTGGGTGAAACGCCGCGCACGAAGCAGGCCATGAAGAGTCCCTGAGGGTTCGTTCCGGTGAACGATGCCAAACTCGGCGATCCGTATCGGCAAATCTCGGTAACTTCGAAGACCCTGATTGAATAATTGAACATGGCCCGGGCAGTTCATGGGCTTAATGGCGTAATCCCGGTCATCGACGTGTGTTGTAAACATATTGTCTCGGAACTTATCCCAATGCCCTGAGCGCTCCCAGAGACTCCGATCCAGCATCTGCGGTGTATGAACCTCCTGGTAGTCGTATTCCGCCAATAGATTTCGCACATAGCGTTCGACGGCGGTATAAAGACTCCAGCCATCACGGTGCCAGAAAACCATTCCCGGTGCTTCTTCCTGAAAGTGAAAAAGGTCTAGCGATTTCCCGATGCGTCGGTGATCACGCTTTTCAGCTTCTGCAATTCGCGTGAGGTATTCGTCCAGAGACTTCTTATCTGGCCATGCAGTTCCGTAGATGCGTTGAAGCATCTCGTTGTTGGAATCACCCCGCCAGTATGCCCCCGCCAGCTTGATCAATTTGAACGCTCGAAGCATGCTGATATCGGGAACATGCGGCCCCCGACAGAGGTCAGTGAAGTCGCCCTGGCGGTAAAGCGAAAGAGGTTCATCGTCGGGAATCTCTTCGATAATTTTCGCCTTGTAATCTTCTTTTAACTCCCGGAAATACGTAACAGCCTCTTCCCTGTCCATGGTCAGCCGCTCGACGGGAGACCCCTTTTTGGCAAGAGCCTCCATCGTCTCCTGGATTCGATCAAGATCCTCCTCAGTGAACCCAGGGCCGTAGGCAAAATCGTAATAAAAGCCGTCCTCGATGACGGGCCCGATGGTCACTTGGGCATCTGGGAAAAGCTGCTTCACTGCCTGGGCAAGAAGATGTGCGCAGGAATGGCGCAGAATTTCCAATCCCTCCGGATCTTTAGTCGTGATAATCCGGAGGGTCGAGTCATCCTTAATTTGATGTGAGGCATCGACCAAGGTCCCATTCACGTCTCCGCCAAGGGTCGCCTTCGCGAGCCCAGGGCCAATATCCGCCGCAATGTCGGCGACCGTGAGAGGCCGTTGATACTCACGAGTACTGGCGTCAGGGAGGGTGATTTTCATAGGCTTGATCGAAAGTAGTTAGGGCGTGTTCGGCAGCAGTTCCAACTTGCCGAAGCGAATCCCCTTAAGGTTCCGGGCGCGAGCCGCGGCTGTCCACAAGAACGAAGGCCGCGTCGGTAGTCAGTGATTCGAACCAGACGCGGATTATAGGTGCAAAATGGATCTTGGATACGACGATCGCGCCCAAGGATTATGCTTAATCGTTCGCAGAAACGCTTGGCACCCAGCAGTATCCGTTGGGATCCAGCAGGTAACATTCACGAAGGCCATGGGGCCGATCCAGGCTCGTGCGCAGAATGATGTAGCCCCCGTTTTTCGCACGCGCCTCGCATGCGTCGGGGTCAAGGCCATACAGTCGCAGCTCAATGCCGCTGCCACGAACGCCTGACTCTGGAATCAATTGGGGCAAGGGGTTGTCGTGGTAGGTGTGATCGCCGTGGAGTTGGAAAACTTCTCCTTCGTGCTCCAGCACCGCGAAATCACCATCGGCACGATGGACCTTCATGGTGAGGACATCGCTCAAAAAGGCTACAGTTCTCGCGACATCGGTTACCAGTAGATTGACGCCGAATCCCTCTAGAGCTCGGCCGAATTGGCCCGCCGGAGCCTCCCGAGCGACCTTGGGATCCATGGACTGACTTACCTCACTTGGGCGTGTCGCCTAATCGTCCGGCATCAGGCTTGCAAACTTCAGCCCGCCGAAAAAAGTTAACAGCAGCGGAAAAATGATACAAACTTTTCGAAGATTCTCAGATGCCATTTCCCTTCCCTAAAATTTGCAGGACCTCGCGCCGTTTTAGCAACCCTATCGTCCCGGGGGTAATACTAACTCTTAATAGGATACTCACCTTGATACTCACGTCGCGGCTTCGTAGACTGATATTTCCATGATTATGTAAGCGAGATTGAAATGATTACCATGCCAAAAATCGTAGGGGCTTCGAATTCGCAACATTTATCGGGAGCGTGCACTGTAACCGGTAGTAACGATTAGTCTCCACGCGTAGGACGGCTTCGCATCAATGCATCGACACGTTCTTCTACCCTATTCGGCTTGATTATTTTGTCTGAAAGTTGAACTCCAAATGTGACTGACCTATGGACCTACCAAAAGTAGCGGACATTGTAATCATTGGAGCTGGGATTTCCGGCCTGTCGGTGGCGCTGCCGATAGCTAAAGCGGGACTTAGTGTTGCTGTGCTGGATAAAAACGAACCCTGGTCCGACGCCTCTGGGGCCAATGCAGGGACCCTGTCTATCCAGGTAAAACGCGCTGAGGTGCTATCGCTCATTTATGAATCAATCGAACGTTGGAAGCGCATGCCCGAAGACTATGGTATCGAAGTTGGCTTCGGACAACCTGGGGGCATCCGAGTCGCGACGACTGAGGCGGAATATAACCAACTTGAAAAATCGGTAGAGGTTCAGAAAAACAAAGGTATTGATGTTCGAATGCTCAACAGGGAGGCGGTCAGGCAATTAGGGCCATGGCTCGGACCTAACGTAATGGCGGGCAGTTTGTGTCTTTATGATAGTTACTCCAACCCATTGGTCGCTGGCAATGCGATGGTCGCTGGCGCCCGCAAATTGGGCGGCGTCATAGCCGGCGGCAATCGCGTATCCGAGATTAGACGCAACGCGATGTCGGACATCGATCGCTTTTCTATCAAGACGGTCAGCGGCGACACTATTCATGCCAGTCATGTTGTCAACGCGGCTGGTGCCTGGGCGGGTGAAATTTCTTCGATGTTGGGTGTTAAGTTACCGATGGAAGTGGATGTCAATATGCTGACAGTCACAGAACCGTCGCCGCCAATATTTAATCGTGTGGTGACGCACGTAGGAGGGATCTTATCTCTCAAGCAACTGCCTAACGGCACTTGCTTGATAGGTGGTGGCTGGCAGGGACGAGGCTCAGTAAGTTCCGGGACTAAAAATATTGACTACGAGCGCTTCCTGCATAACATGCGGGTAGCGGCTGATGTGATTCCAAAAATTAGGGATTTGCACATCCTCCGGACTTGGGCTGGATTCGAAGCAGTTGCACCCGATGCCCTGCCGATCATGGGACAACTTGGCGAAGACGATCACGTTTGGACTCTTGGCTGCGCCCGTGGTGGCTATTCCCTCGCACCCGCCCTGGGCGCCAGGCTTGCAGAGATGATTTTGAACCCTTCCAAACGTGACACCCTTTTACAGTTTTCGCCACAGCGATTCGCGCCGTGAGCATTGATTCAGGTAAGCGCTTCGGACTATCCGCTGGAGGGCGAATGAACGCCAATGGTCAATTGAACTTTCGGTTCGATGGCCAGGAGATAATTGGTTACGCCGGAGAATCTATTGCGGCTGCGCTCATTGCTTCAGGAATTTCCGCAACCAGGCTAAGTGCAACCGGGATGCCACGAGGCTATTTCTGCGGCATGGGCGTGTGCTGGGAATGCGTAGTTCGGATTAACGGAATCAACACCGTGCGGGCGTGTAGGCAGGTTGTCGAAGATGGAATGATAGTAGAAACCGTGAACGCGGCGGAGAAACTATGACCATCGAAGAAGTTGATGTAACAATTATTGGCGCTGGCGCTGCCGGCCTATCTGCAGCCGGAGAAGCGGCCCGAATGGGTGCCAGGGTTGTACTGGTGGATGACAATCAACATCCCGGGGGGCAGTATTTTCGACAACCGTCTCCACAAAACTATAAGTGCAAGAGCCTAGTTTCTGAGAAGGACCGCCACCGTTTCGTCCAACTTCTTAAGGGCATAGATACGCCCTTGGTCAGGTATTGTCCGGGAACTACGGTCTGGGATATTCACGACCAATTCACCATAGGGCTGGCCGACGGAGAGCGTTCCCGGCGAATCCGCTCCGCCGCTATAGTGATCTCCGCAGGTGCTAGAGATCATGTCTACCCCTTTCCTGGCTGGACCCTACCGGGTGTGATTACTGCCGGCGGATCACAGAATTTAATCAAAGGAATGGGTATCGCCCCAGCGGCACCGGTCGTCGTAGCGGGTAACGGCCCTCTCTTGCTTGTGGCTGCCGCAAATCTGGTCTCTGTAGGTGTAGAAGTCGCGGCAGTCGTGGAGGCTTCGAACCGACCCTGGAATATTGTTCGTCACGCAGCAAAACTCATTCACGGGGGATCCAATCTAGGCCTTGCCATCAAATATCTGAAGATTTTGTATAAGTCGAAGATTCCCTTTCTCAGGGGCTATGGCGTCATCGCGGCCTACGGAAGCGAATGCCTGAGCGCTGTTGATGTCGCGCCGATTATTCGAAATGGAAAATTCGAAAGGTCCCAAGCCCGTCGAATTACGGCGAAAACGATGGTCACGGGAATGGGGCTGACCCCTTCTTTAGAACTTCCTAGACTGCTCGGTCTCAAAGAGACCTCAATGCCATTACGTGGCGGCCCTAACATCATCACAAATGAAAAAATGATGTCTAGTGTATTTGGTGTTTTCGTTGCCGGAGACGGGTCCTCAATAGGAGGTGTAGAGCTTTCACTTGTTGAGGGCCGTATTGCTGGTATCAACGCAGCTATTCATGCGGGTATCGGGGCCTCGGAATCAATGCAGTTATCACTCACTCGGGATTTATCCGCGCATAGACGTCTATGCAAGTTCCGGTCCGGGCTTGAGCGTGTCTTTATGAATAACGTCGATTGGTATGATTTATTAACGCCCGAGACCATCATCTGCCGATGCGAGGATGTAACGTGGGGTAAGTTACACAAGTGCAAAGAAAAAGGACTGATAACTCCTTTGCAACTGAAAGCCGCAACCAGAATTGGGATGGGTCGATGTCAGGGGCGCAACTGTCTTGGAACTCTCGCAGCATTGACATCGCACGAAGGCGACGACCCAACGAAGGAACAAGAAATGCCTCGGACCCGACCGCCCGCACGACCTATTCTGCTCAGCGAATTACTCCACGAGCAATTGCCACCCCCAGAACTACCCGATGACCCACATCTGCCGAGGCAACAAGACTGAGTTGTCGTCATTGACAGTTTGACGCTCAAAGTTCTTTGCCAAGCTGACCTGAATGAATATGAAAAGCGGACCCGGGATTCTAGAACTCTATGACAACCATAAATTCGTATCGCATAATCGTTTGATCCAATTCCTTTCGTCATTTAAACTTTTTGGTAGCCGATTCATCGCTCCCAAATATTCTCTTAACAGAACAAGAGGCAATTATGTTTACAGGCTCCATCGTCGCACTCATTACACCGTTCAAAGATGGTCTCGTGGATGTCGCGGCGCTTCGCACGCTCGTGAAGTGGCACATAGACAGCGGCACCCAAGGCCTCGTCCCGGTTGGCACAACCGGTGAGGCGCCGACACTCAGCAAGACCGAACACGAGCAGGTCGTAGAGGTCGTTTGCTACGAGGCCGGCGGGCAAATTCCTGTGATCGCGGGTTCGGGATCGAATAACACAACTGACGCAATAGACTATACCAAGCACGCAGCAAAAGTAGGCGCAGATGGCGTACTGCATGTTACGGGCTATTACAATCGTCCCAGTGCGGAGGGCATCTTTCAGCACTTTAAGGCACTGAACAGTGTTACTGACCTTCCAATCGTGGTCTATAACATTCCACCCAGAGTCATCGTCGATATATTGCCGGAGACTATGGCGCGTTTAGCCCAACTGGATGCTGTCATTGGGGTTAAAGATGCAACTGGTGATCTCGCAAGACCGCTGCAGGAGCGTAGTTTAATTGTGGGAGAGTTCAGTTTCCTTTCAGGAGAAGACACAACGGCTGTTGCGTACAATGCGAACGGCGGCAACGGTTGCATATCTGTTGTGGCTAATGCTGCGCCCAAACTAAGTAACGAAATGCAACAAGCATGTATGCGACACGATTATCAGGAAGCGTTGAAGTTGCAACGTCAATTAATGCCTCTGATTGAAGCTTTGTTTATTGAACCCAATCCAGGCGGTGTTAAATATGCCAATTCCTTGCTGAACCTTTGCACCGAAGAATGCAGATTGCCAATAGTGAAAATTAAAAGCGAAACTAAAGCCCTCATTGCCGGGGCGATGCGTGATGCTGGGTTAATCTAGAGAGTAGCGAACTTCAGTCTTTAAAAGGTTAAACGGGCCTTTCCCCCGCCGCAGTTGTCCTATGCATCAATCGGTGCATTTCAGGACCGTAATCCAGAACCACATAATGCATTGCACAGCGGTTGTCGAACATCACAACATCGTTGACCTTCCAGCGGTGACGGTAAATATTATCGGGACGAGTCGCCTGCTCATATAAGTAGTTGAGCAATGGGTCGCTCTCTTTTTCGGTCATCCCAGCAAAGCGAATTGTGTAGATAGGGTTTACAAACAGGTTTTGTTTGCCAGTCGCCCTGTTCGTACGGACCACCGGATGATTTACCGGTGGCGGCACCTCGTCGATCGGAACGTTGTAACTCTCAGAGTTGTTGCGCACCACCATTCTGGCCGATGAATGTTCGGCAGACAGTTGTCGGAGCATTTGCTGCATTCCAGGAGACAAAGCGTCGTACGCGCGTCGCATACTGCAGAATAGTGTGTCGCCTAATCCTTCTGTGATAGCTCGGCAATACAACACGCTGCCCAAAGGGGGCTCTTCCGAGAATGTGACATCTGAATGCCAGACGTCATTTCTTCCATTGACCCACTCATGATTTTTGTGCTCGAGAACGAGTATCTCGGGATATCCGTCCAGAATTGCACTTCTATAAAGTGGATGCTGTTCAACCGGTCCGAAATGGGCGGTAAAGGCTATCTGCTCCTCCGGAGTAAGCTCCTGGTCAGGAAACACAAGCACACTGTATTCATCCAACAGCGGCCGAATTGCCGCAACCTGCGCTGAGTTCAATTTACTAATGTCCAATCCCTCGACAACCGCCCCTAAAGCACCGCTAGCTGGGCTTATCGAAAGCGCTCCAAGAGCTTGGTGCGAGTGATTTTTCAACGCGATTTCTAGGGCAGCTTTGAAAGCAAAGACCGCCTGCTATTCCTTTTAACTACTAAGCGAAAGCCACGGGAAAGATTCGACGGTGGTGCTTTGATTGATATTGTTCAAAGGTTTCTTCAAACGACCCGGCTGTTGTAACGGAGCCCAGCAGAGGTTTTACCGGAACGTCCCAACGGGGGCTCACAAAAAACGGAATGGAGTAGCGATCAACCCCCGATCGATTGATGACGCGATGGGGCGTCGACGAAAATTCACCGTTAGTCCATATTTGCATCGCGTCGCCAAGATTAATAACAAAGGTTTCTTCAATCGGTGGCGCAACAACCCACTCACCGCCTTTGCTTTCAACTTCCAGGCCTCCAGTGCTGTCCTGCCAGAGTATAGTGAACCCTCCCTCGTCCGAGTGAGGAACTACCCCAATATTACTGACCGTGGTTGGATTGTGCTGTGGTGGATAATGATTAATTTTAAGCAGAGATGACTGATCCAAAAAGAGTTCACGAAAGAAATTCTCCGGCAAACCAAGAGTCAGCGCAAATGCTGTCTGAAGGACAATCGCCAAATCTGTCACGGCTTCGTAATACGCTTCCAATGACTCTCTCAACAACTGGCTATTCTTAGGCCACAAATTTGGGCCATCGAGGCGATTATCTGTTTTAACCGGGCGGTCAGGGCCCATCCAAAAGCCCTCCTGATTACTGGTCGCTGCGATCGATTCTCCATCGTAAGATCGATACCCCAGGGGCAGATAACCACGTATTCGTTTATCCAAAAGCACTTCTTCTTTCTGTGCAACAGGCCTACTAAAAACCTCCCTGCCTGCAACTAAAATATCGTCTATTAATCGTTTCGGGATTCCATGATTCTTGATATAAAGGAATCCAACTTCACGACACGCAGTGCCTATGTCTTCGACAGTCTGGTGATCTGTTTTGCCTGACACCAATAACGAAAGATCTATGATTGGAATTTCTTTGAACGCCAGCCGGCGCGATTCAGGAATGGCCATAGGTTCTCTCAGGCTTGGTATGCAGTCTTAGTCACGGATCAAGGCAATCCAGTGATCGCGGTAAGGGTAAAGTTCTTGCGATATCTTTCGCCATGAGGTTGATCCCGAAGCCTTGGAGAACTCGACGGGATTCCGCCGCGAGAGCCGTCCAAGCGATCTTAAAATTCATGGACTACCTTACCTCACTTAGGCCCGTCGCTTAATCACTGGGAAGCAGGCCCACAAGTTTCAGCGCGCCATAGAGAATAAACAGAACGGCAATGATGATGCCGATTCTTCGAAGATTTTCCGGGGTCATGTTTATTACCAAGGTACAGGGATTTCAACCGTTGATTATCGACCCATTTTAGAACAACCAGGGTCTACCTGGAATTTTTCGGTCCGGATCTCAGACGACGCTCAGGACGAGGCCAAACAACCTTTACAGGGTCTCGGACATTTGATCGCGAATCAGCACTACGACTCGTCCTCAATGCCTCAGAGGGTCGAGGACGCGAGGTTCACCCTTAAGGGCTTCATAGGGCTACTTGAAAACTGGTAGGCGCGAGTGGGATCGAACCACCGACCACCACCATGTCAAGGTGGTGCTCTACCACTGAGCTACGCGCCTATAATTCAGGCATTAGATTCTATACCTTAGCCGCGCGAAATTCACCCGGCGGTCCGTTGTTTCCATATAAGTCGACGACTTTAGTCTTCTAGAGAGGATGAGAGATGGGGTGGCTGGCTTCAATAGTGTCGTGGAATAAATTAGAATTTCGTGCCGATAAACGGTTGTTCAGGGAGTAATCCTGCTCCCAATCTGAACGAAGGAGATTAGTAGATGACCGAATGCCCGATATGTGGCGCGGAGATTGCCTTTGCGCAAGGCACAGTGGTGGGAGAACTTCTGGAGTGCGCCGATTGCGGTTCGGAACTCGAAGTCACGGGCCTTGACCCCGCCGCCGTCACTGAGGCGCCTGAAACCGAGGAGGACTGGGGCGAGTGAAGGTTGGGTTGCTGCACTCGCTGATCCGCAAAGAGGAGAAACTCCTTCTCGAGGAGTTTCAGGTCCGCGGGGTCGACCTCACCATGATTGATGATCGCAATCTGATTTTCGATCTTGAATCAGCCCCGGACGTCGATGTAATCCTCGAAAGAAGCATTAACCACTCGCGCTCTATGTATGGTCTGCGTCTGTTAGAGGCTGCTGGGATTCACTGCATAAACGCGGCCGAAGTCGCCAAAATCTGCGGGGATAAAATTCTCACGTCGGTTGCACTGAAAGAGGCGGATGTCAGACAACCTCCCGTTCGGATTGCCTTTACGGAGGAATCTGCCCTTAAGGCAATTGAGGAGTTAGGCTACCCGGTCGTTTTGAAGCCAGCCGTGGGGTCCTGGGGCCGCCTGCTCTCCAAGGTTAACGATCGCGAGTCTGCAGAAGCCATCCTCGAACACAAAGCGCTATTGGGAAGTTATCACCACTCGATTTTTTATATTCAAAAGTTTGTCGAAAAGAAAGGTCGCGACATTCGCAGTTTCGTCGTGGGTGATAAGTGTATTGCGGCAATTTATCGGAGCTCAGAGCATTGGATTACCAATACCGCGCGTGGTGCGGTCGCGAGCGGCTGCGAAGTTGATAGCAAGATCGCTGAGATCTCTCTGGCCGCTGCTGATGCCGTGGGGGGTGGCGTATTGGCGGTCGATCTTTTCGAAACCTCCGAAGGTCTTTATGTAAACGAGGTCAATTACACGATGGAGTTTCGAAACAGCATCCAGACCACTGGGGTTAACATTCCGGCTCACGTCGTCGACTTCGTCCTGAGCCAGCAACCGTGACTAATGTTTCGATTGTGGGCGGGTCCGGCTATACCGGCGGGGAACTCCTACGACTGCTACTGGCTCATGGCGACTGTGAAGTTCACCAGGTCACCTCCGAGCGCTTCGCTGGCAAGGCAATCCATAAGGCGCATCCCAACCTGCGCGGAGCGAGCACCCTGAAGTTCTCTGCCCTGACCGAACTTGAGGCTTGTGACGTGCTGTTTCTTTGCCTACCTCACGGAGGCACTGCTGGGCGCTTTGAGATGTTTTCGGCCCTGGCCCCCAGGATTATTGACCTGAGTGCGGATTTCCGCCTTGCGGACCCTGAAGCGTATGCCGAGTGGTACGGGCAACCCCACCCCAATCCTGACCTGCTGGGTAGTTTTGTCTACGGCATCCCAGAGATCAATCGTAACAAGTTGAAGACCGCAACGCATGTTGCCTGCGCAGGCTGCAATGCCACTGCCAGCACGCTCGCTCTGGCGCCGCTCTCACGGCGGAATCTCATCTCCTCGGTGGTCATCGATGTCAAGGCCGGATCGAGTGAAGGGGGAAATGCGGTCAACGACGCGAGTCACCACCCCGAGCGCAGTGGCGCCGTACGCTCCTACCGTCCGACACGTCATCGCCACGTGGCTGAAATCACCCAATCACTAGGCACGTTCCCCGTACATTTTTCTGCCACTTCGATCGAAATGGTCCGGGGCATCCTCGCAACCTGTCATGTATTCCTGACTCAACCGCAGGAAGAAAAAGAGATTTGGGGTATATATCGTAAAGATTATGCGGATGAGCCCTTCATCCGCATCGTCAAGGAACGCAGCGGCATCCACCGGTACCCTGAGCCTAAACTTCTGAGCGGGACGAACTTTTGTGATATCGGCTTTGAAGTTGATTCGGGCACGAACCGGGTGGTGGTGATCAGTGCGATTGATAACCTAATGAAAGGAGCGGCTGGACAGGCCGTGCAGTGCTTCAACATTATGCACGGGCTGGGCGAGCAGACGGGGCTCACCTTTCCCGGCCTGCATCCCATCTGACCCCTAATGTGTCGACTTCTGTGGCTTCGGGCGGAAGATCCCTTCGAGGTTGCCCCGCATTTACTCAAATTTGGCACCCTTTGTCGAAACAGTGAGGAATACCAGGGTCATGGCTGGGGCTGTAGCTGGATTTCCGAAGGTCGATGGCAGTCTCACCACACCCTTTCACCCATCTGGGAGGATAACCTCAACTCGTTCGGCAAAGCACGGCTCTTTCTCGCGCACGCCCGCAGCGCATTCCGGGATGAGGGTATTGTCGTAGAGAACAATATGCCCTTCTGCAGGGATAATGAAGTGTTCATTTTCAACGGGGAGCTCTCGGGCGTGCGGATCCGTGAACAAGGTCGCATTGGGGCCGAGAAGATCTTTAACTACACAAAACGCTTCGCCCACCACGGTGCCCTACCCGGTCTGAGCAAAACGGTCGACGTCATTGAGAAAAGAACCCGTTATATCCGAGCGATGAATATGATTCTCGCAACGCCCGAGCGGTCGATGTTGGCGACCTTGTACAATGAAAATGCGGGTTATTTCCAGATGCACCGGACCGTGGTCAACGGGTTAGATATCGTCTGTTCTGAGGCCTATCCTTTGGATGGGATCTGGCATTCGATAGAGAATCGGACCATCATGGAGTTATAGGGTTACTCTGTATATGTACATCATAAAAGTAGGCGGCGGTAGCGACATCAATCTGGAAGGGGTGGTCAATGATCTTGCAACGCTCGACCAACCGTTTGTAGTGGTACTGGGCGCCAACGCTCTTCGCGACAGCCTGGCGATACGCCTTGAACAGGAAAAGGTTGAGTTGACCTCGGTGTCAGGCTACTCAAGCGTCTTCTCGGACGCGGCTGCCATCGACCTGATCATGATGGCCTATAGCGGACTAAGCAATCGACGTTTCGTGGAATTATGTCAGCGTAGTGGGGTTAACGCGGTGGGCCTGACAGGGCTTGACGGGCGCCTGATTCAAGGTCGGCGTAACCGTGGGATTAAGGTTCGTGAAGGCGGAAAAACCTTGGTCAAACGGGATTTTTCCGGTAAACCTCTAGAGGTTAATGCGGCGCTCTTAAAAACCCTACTGGAACAAGGTTACCGCCCTGTGCTCAGTATCCCAATCATTGACGAGGCAGGATTTGCGATTAACTCGGAAAATGACGACATCGTTGCAGTTCTTCAGAACGCACTAAAGGCAGAAAAGCTAGTGCAGCTTATTGAGGCGCCCGGTTTTTTGGAGGACAAAAACGATGAGCACTCCATGCTCACAACACTCTCAGTCACCGAACTTGCGGATCGAGAAGCCGCAGTCGAGGGTCGGATGAAGCGAAAGATGCTCGCCTTACGTCGACTCTTTGAAGCGGGTGCGGCCGAAGTGATCATCGCAGATGGCAGAACAGAACACCCAGTGCTTGACGCACTCGCCGGCAAAGGCACGACGATTCAATGAACAATAACCCGCTCGAGGCCCGTTACGCCCTTGAGGTTTATCCTCGACGAGGCATCAATATCGTGCGTGGCGAAGGGGCTCGTCTTTGGTCGGCTGACGAAAAGGAATACATTGACTGTGCTTCGGGTGTGGGCGTTGCCAACATCGGGCACAGCAATCCGGTCGTTGCCGACGCGGTTGCCGAACAGGCAAGAACGCTGCTGACCTGTCCCGGAATCTTTCACAATGATCGCCGTGGCGAGCTGATGGAGAGGCTCGTACGCCACTCGCCTGAGGTGCTGACACGGGTTTTTTTATGCAACTCCGGGACAGAAAGCGTTGAAGCCGCGATAAAACTTGCAAGGGCCAGCACAGGGCGCAGCGGGCTGGTGACCGCAATGCGCGGTTTTCATGGCCGGACCCTTGGCGCATTAAGCGCAACCTTTAAATATCGAGACGCGTTCGAGCCTTTGCTTTCAGGGAATACATTCGTCCCTCTCAACAATATCGAAAAACTCGACGCGGCCGTGGGTGACAACACATCCGCTGTCATTCTGGAGGTCGTTCAGGGCGAGGGTGGGGTTCGGCCTGCCCAAGGGGAATACCTTTCAGCTGCACGCCGCTTGTGCACCGAGCGCGGGGCGTTGTTGATCATTGACGAGGTTCAGACCGGCTTCTGTCGAACCGGCCGGTTTTTCGCCTGCGAGCACTTTGACCTACAACCCGACATGATGTGTCTGGCCAAGGGAATCGCCGGTGGCGTGCCCATGGGCGCGGTCTTGTGCGCGGAGACTGTTCGCGTAGGAATTGGTGTTCACGG
>JABJIU010000219.1 GCA_018661145.1 Pseudomonadota bacterium
GACGCTCGGAGGCGAGACCTCCGGTCATATTCTCTCCCTGGATCGAAGTACCACGGGTGATGGTCTCGTCGCGGCGCTTGCCGTACTTGAGGTAATGCAGGTGGCGGATTCGTCACTCGCGGATCTCGTCGAAGGGCTGCAGATTTTTCCCCAGGAACTTATCAATGTTTCGGTGGACCATTCGAACCCATCGGAACTGCTGACTGATCCGCGCATCTGCGAGTCGGTTTCTTCCTGTGAGCGCCAGTTGGACGCGCGCGGGCGAGTCGTTTTGCGGGCGTCTGGTACGGAGCCGGTGATACGGGTGATGGTTGAGGGTGAGGATGCGACTAGCGTCGTTAAACTGGCCAGGGGCTTGGCCGACGAGATCGTTTCTGCTGCCGGTTCAGCCCCCGGCGGGTGAGCCTTGCGACCAAGTACCGATTTGGCTGGAAAGCCCCTAAATATGCAGTTGCTTGCGTCTCCAACCTCCGGCCGTTACCATTCACGCCCTTTTTTGCCCTCTCTTTCGGGGCAATCTGTTGTCCTTGATCCTGCTGGAGAATGCAAATGAGAAGGCCGCTGGTCGCCGGAAATTGGAAAATGAACGGCAGTCGCGAAATCACAAAGACGCTCGTGACTGGCATAGGTTCCGATCTGCCAGGGGATTGTGGCATAGACGTCGTTGTGTGCCCGCCGTATGTGTACCTCGATCTGTGTTCTGACCTCTTGGGATTGCAGCCCGTCTCACTGGGCGCCCAAGATCTTGATATCCATGGGCCTGGCGCATTTACCGGCGCGATCGCAGCAGACATGCTGCTGGATGTAGGTTGTCGTTATGTCATTGTAGGTCACTCAGAGCGGCGTAGTCTTTACGGGGAAAGCGACGAGAGCGTCGCTGAGAAAGCAGCCGTGGCAACTGCCCGGGGACTTACTCCAATCATCTGCGTCGGGGAGACCCAGGAAGAGCGCGAGGATGGGATCACCGCGGAGGTGATCCGCCGTCAACTTGGAGTGGTGATCGAGAACGCAGGAGGTAAAATCTTTCCGCAAGCACTCGTCGCGTACGAGCCCGTGTGGGCGATTGGCACTGGGCTTACGGCAACGGACCATCAGGCGCAGGAGGTTCATGCGCTGATTCGGGAACAACTCTCCGACGCGAGCGAGGAGGCCGCCATGGGGACCCGTATTCTCTACGGGGGTAGCGTCAAACCGGATAACGCGGCAGGACTCTTCGCGCAGCCCGATATTGATGGAGGTTTAATCGGTGGCGCCTCGCTCAAGGCTGCCGACTTTCTTGGTATTATTAAGGCGGCGAATTCATGAACTTGCTCACCAGTATATTTACCGTTGTCCATCTCGTCGTGGCGATCGCGATTGTGGTGCTTGTGCTTCTGCAGCAAGGGAAGGGCGCCGATATGGGTGCTGCGTTTGGCGGAGGATCTTCGAACTCGGTATTCGGCAGTCGAGGCTCCGCGACCTTTCTGAGCCGGGTGACGGGCAGTCTCGCAGCGGTGTTTTTTATTACGGGCCTGACTCTTGCCTATATCTATACACAACAAAGCGCCGCTCCAACCAGTGTGATGACAACGGAGAGCGGGTTGGAATCCTCGGATGTGCCCAGTACCGATAGTAACGACAATGCCTCCGAATCAGATGTACCCACAGCGCCCAGCACAGACTAGTGCCTGCGGGATAAAATAGAACGCTTTCTCGATGTTTCTGATCAATTTGCCGAAGTGGTGGAACTGGTAGACACGCCGTCTTGAGGGGGCGGTGGCGCAAGCCGTGCCGGTTCGAGTCCGGCCTTCGGCACCAAGATCAGAAGTTACCGGCGGGAATTTTTCTGCTTCCGGCCAGGACCCGTGAGATACCCGGGGGCGATCTCAATGCGCTCTAATCAGACGGCCTGCCGGCCGATACTGAACACTGTCAACAATCTGGTCTGTAAGGACGGGATCTGGCGGCACGCGACTGAGGGGCAAAGGCTGGAATACAGCGATGGCCTGCATGAGGAGGCCGGTCTGCGCCAGACGTTGGATGAGGCTGATGATCTTTCCTGGAATTCCCCAGAATTTGGCCCGCCGTATAGCAGCTGGGCGCAGGAATATCACCTTTCAACGCTACGGGCCAATCTCCTTCGCGGCCTGAAACTTCCAGGTTCGGCTCAGGTGCTTGAGATTGGTGCAGGGTGCGGTGCAGTCACTCGATACCTGGGAGACACTGGTTGCCGGGTTGACGCCGTCGAAGGCGGTGGCACGCGAGCAGGGCTGGCGCGTGAACGTTGCGCCGGTCTGGATCAGGTTTCCATTATTCACGCCAACTTCCATCAGTTGAATCTGCCGGATCATCATTATGATCTCGCACTATTCATCGGCGTTCTAGAATATGCGCAACGCTTTGCCCCCGCCGACCTATCTGCAAGGGAGGCTGTCCTCCAGATGCTCAGAAAGGCGATGGGCGCACTCTCACCAAGAGGCCAGGTGATCATCGCAATTGAGAACCGACTTGGTGCAAAGTACCTGACCGGGTGGCCCGAGGATCACCTCGGCACGTCCTGGCCGGGAATCGCCGGATACCCGGCAACGGAAAGCGTCCAGGAAGGTATTCGTACGTTTGACAGGCCGGAATGGGAGAGTTTGTTCACAGAGCTCGACTTGAAATGTAGATTTTTCTACCCGCTACCAGACTACAAGCTACCTAAAGCTGTTATCAGTGACAGTGGCGTTGATGCCCCCGGTGTTGACTCAATATGGGGTAGGCATGTCTCGGTCAATCGTACGCCCGTTGCGCCACCGCCTGTACCGGCAAGATTTCAACAAAATGCCCTGTATCGCTCAGGTCTGTTTTCAGCCTGTGCGGACTCCTTCGGGATCGTGTTGGCGAACACGGACGAGGCGTTGGAGGGAGTGATGCCGTATGACTGGATCGTTTTTGAAGATTCCACGATGGGCGTCGATCAGGGTATAAGCCTTACCCGTGGGGCCAGTGCTGTTAGACCTTTTCCAGACAGGGGGTCGCCAGGTGAAGTCGTCTCCTTGCCTAGGGGTGAGCCTCTCTTTCAGTACTGGCTACGATGCGCAGCTGCGAGCCGTGATCGGCAGAGTTTCTTAAGGCTTTTATTTGAACAATTGTCGAGCGCGATCAGGGCCGGTAACTTATCCCCGGCTTGCGCATTGTTGGTCGATGATGCGGGAGAGATTCTGACCGAGCCTTTCCCTTGGCCGGATGCCAAGAGTGGGGGATCCAGGGGTGGCGCATACGGGTGGGCGGACACTGTACTCGACCAGTTCTTCTACCTGGCGCAGGCCGATCTTGAGAGCCTGCCCAAGATGGGGGAGTGGGAGGGCAAAGGCGGAGTTAAACAAGGGGTGCTCGACCAATTGAAAAGAGATTTGGAGCATCAGATCGATTCGCCTGGCCGACTCACTTTTTCCGCAATTTATTGGGCATCCGCAACGGAAGAATTTTCGGAGAAGCGAAAGTGTGTGATGCTTTGTCCTCTTGAAGGTACGCAATCCTTAGTTTTTGCCCTGCCGGAGTCCGTAGACTCAGAGATGTCGCTGCGTTTTGATCCCTCAGATCATGATCTCGAAACGTCCACGCAAACCGTCATTGTGGAGGCGTTGCGCGCCTCCGCGGGTCGTGATGAGAGCGGTGTTGACCTGATGCCGGCCCTGACAGGGGGCGAAATCGGTCTGACGCACCAGTTGGGAATTGTGACGCAGGGCGACGAGGTCCTCCTTGAAATTCAGGGTAATGATCCCTGGCTTGTAATTGATCTTGCTCCCTTTGGGCTGCCTGCCGGAATCGTGTTCGAGCGGGTCGAGGTCAGGCTGAGATGGGGCGTAAACGACTCGACCGTGAAGGCCCTTTGAGGAAGTACGTTTATTGACCGTCTACATGGAGGCGACTAGAATCTCGCCATCCATTTTCGGCTGCTTTTAGCGGATCTTCCTCAGTCGAGTGCTCGCAAATTATCTCCCCGTACTACTGTTCCTGCTGACTGGAATTGTGATTGGTGTGGTTGCGCTTGCAGCCGGCCGTGTATTGAGTCCGCGTAACCCGTACCCTGCAAAACTGTCTGCCTACGAGTGTGGTTTTGAAGCGTTCGAAGATGCCCGGATGAAGTTCGACGTTCGTTACTATCTCGTGGCGATTCTGTTCATTATTTTCGATCTGGAGATTGCCTTTTTATTCCCCTGGGCGATTGTTCTTGATGAGATTGGCGTCTTCGGCTTCTGGTCAATGATGATTTTCCTTGCGATCCTCGTCGTTGGCTTCATCTATGAGTGGAAGAAAGGTGCCCTGGAGTGGGAGTGAAAAAATATGGCTATTGACGGGGTTATGTCGCAAGGGTGGGCGACTGCTCGGCTTGACGACTTGATTAATTGGGCGCGGACTGGGTCAATGTGGCCGATGACTTTCGGTCTCGCCTGCTGCGCGGTCGAGATGATGCA
>JABJIU010000157.1 GCA_018661145.1 Pseudomonadota bacterium
CTTCAGGCCTGTCGAGTAGTTGTACATATGCCATAGGTGCGTTATCGCCAGAGCGCGACCCGCACTTCAAGATACGTGTGTAGCCACCGGCGCGGTTTTGGAAACGCGGGCCAAGCGTATCAAAAAGTTTGCTGACGGCGTCTCGATCCCGGAGACGCGCATAGGCGAGACGCCGGTTCGCCACCGACGGCGTCTTGGCGAGCGTGATCAACGGTTCTGCAACACGACGCAACTCCTTCGCTTTGGGCAAGGTGGTACGAATCTGCTCGTGCGTAAAAAGGGACACAGCCATGTTTGCAAACATGGCTTTTCGATGGCTGGAGTCCCGACCTAATATCCGGCCGATCTTATGGTGACGCATAACAGCTTCTCCCTGCTCTTCTCTCGATTCTTTTGATTCTCTCGAATCTTTCTATTTCTGCCTGACCTGCTCAGTCCCCACCGATCCGTACTGGATCAATGCAGGTTGTCCCGTTTCTCGCGCTGCAGCGACGCCGGCGGCCAGTTCTCCAATTTTACCCCTAGGGACAGACCCCGAGTTGCCAGCACATCCTTGATCTCGGTTAGAGATTTTTTGCCAAGATTGGGTGTCTTCAAGAGTTCCACCTCGGTGCGTTGAATGAGATCCCCAATGTAGTAGATGTTTTCGGCCTTGAGGCAGTTGGCGGACCGTACGGTCAGTTCCAGATCGTCGACCGAACGCAACAGGACCGGGTCGATTCGTTCTTCAAGCACTTCGTCGTCAGCCGCTTCTGACTCTTTCAACTGCACAAAGACTGAGATCTGATCATGGAGAATCTTGGCAGCACGTCTTACTGCTTCTTCTGCGTCAATAGTGCCGTTGGTTTCAATCTCCATCACCAATTTATCGAGGTCCGTCCGTTGCTCAACACGGGCATTTTCAACCGTGTAGGAAACGCTACGTATTGGGCTGTAGGACGCGTCCAAACGGAGTACCCCGACACCGCGGGTTTCGGTCTCTTCGGCCGCCAGATCTACCACTTGGTATCCACGACCGGTACTGACGGTAATCTCCATGTTCAATTCACCATCAGGCGACAGATTCGCCAAAAGGTGGTCAGGGTTGACGACTTCCACATCATGGTCAAGCTGAATATCGCCTGCGGTTACCGCGCCTGGGCCTTTCTTCGTTACCCGCAACACGGCTTCCTCCCGATTGTGCATGCGCACAGCCAGGTTCTTAAGATTTAGGAGGATCGCGATCACGTCCTCCTGTGCGCCGGGGACCGCTGAGTATTCATGACTAATGCCCTCAATCCGCACCTCGGTCACGGCGGCGCCAGACATGGAGGACAGAAGAATACGGCGCAGTGCATTTCCTAAGGTGTAGCCGAACCCTCGTTCGAGCGGCTCCAGCGTCACCCGGGCCCGAGTGTCGTTGACGGCATCGACATTGATGACGCTCGGTTTAAGAAACTCTTCTCTAACTTGGGACATTGAGTACTTTCCTCTGAAATGTGTCGTTTTTCAAATATTCTCTCGCTGGGTGGGTTGCACTTCTTACCGCGCAACCCCTCGCACTGAACCTATTTCGAGTACAGTGCAACCACCAGCGACTCATCAATCTCTTGGGACAGTTCCGCACGGTCCGGCACTGACTTGAGCACACCTTTGAATGCTTTGCTGTCTACGTCAACCCAGGGCACAAAACCCAACTGCTCCGCGATCTCTAGAGCGGACTTGATCCGAAGCTGGCCCCGGCAACGTTCGCGAACCGTGATCTCGTCACCTGGCTTAACCTGGTAAGAGGCAATATTTACCTTGCTGCCATTGACCAATACAGCATTGTGCCCCACCAGCTGGCGGGCTTCCGCCCGAGTTATTCCAAACCCCATGCGGTAGACCACGCTGTCAAGTCGCGACTCCAGAAGCTGCAGTAGGGTTTCACCCGTCGAGCCCTTGGCCTGGGCCGCAGCAATGTAATAGCTGTGGAACTGTTTTTCCATCAGGCCATACATGTGGCGAAGTTTCTGTTTTTCCCGAAGCTGCGTCCCATACACAGTAACCCTGGGACGACGGGCGCCCGCCTTAAATCCGGGTGGACGATCAAACTTACACTTAGAGTCTAGTGCACGAACCGGGCTTTTGAGGAAAAGATCGGTCCCGGCCCGCCGGGCCAGTTTACAGGTGGGTCCTCGATATCTAGCCATAGTTTTCTCTGCTGCCTGCGCTAATTACGTGATCAGACGCGTCGTCGCTTCGACGGACGACAGCCGTTATGCGGCACCGGTGTTACGTCTGTGATTGAGTTAATTTCAAAGCCAAGATTGTTAAGGGCTCGCACGGAGGAGTCCCGACCCGGACCGGGGCCTTTGACCCTGACATCGAGCTGCTTCATCCCGAATTCCTGTGCCGTACGGCCAGCTGTCTCGGCGGCAACCTGTGCCGC
>JABJIU010000085.1 GCA_018661145.1 Pseudomonadota bacterium
AATCCCATTAGCCTTCCAGTGCGAAATAGCGGTTGCTGCCTCAATCACATCCGTACGACCGATCATCTCGTTGAAAGTACGAAAACCCAGTTGCGCCATGATTGCACGGGCTTCCTGCGCAACAAAAAACAGGTAGTTCACCACGTGCTCGGGTTGCCCATGGAACTTCTTGCGCAAAGCGGGATCCTGCGTTGCAATCCCCACCGGGCAGGTATTGAGGTGGCACTTGCGCATCATGATGCAACCCAACGTGATCAAAGGCGCCGTGGAAAAGCCGATTTCTTCGGCCCCCAGCAACGCGCCAATCACCACGTCCCGACCGGTCTTGATACCACCGTCGGTCTGCAGCGTCACCCGGCTTCTCAGGTCATTCATCACCAGCGTCTGGTGCGTCTCGGCAAGACCCAACTCCCAGGGCAATCCCGCGTGCTTGATGCTGGTCAACGGTGATGCACCGGTCCCCCCCGTATCACCCGAGATAAGAATATGGTCTGCATGAGCCTTGGCAACACCTGCCGCGATCGTGCCCACACCCACCTCAGCGACCAGTTTGACGCTGACCCGCGCCTGCGGGTTGGCATTTTTGAGATCGTAGATCAGTTGGGCCAAATCTTCGATGGAGTAGATGTCGTGGTGCGGCGGCGGACTGATCAGGCCGACCCCGGGCGTTGAATACCGGATCCGCGCAATGGTGTCGTCAACCTTGGTGCCAGGAAGTTCTCCACCCTCTCCAGGCTTGGCGCCCTGAGAGATCTTGATCTGGATCTCATCGGCATTGGCAAGATACCAAGCGGTGACACCAAATCGGCCAGAGGCGACCTGTTTGATCGCTGAACGCTTGAGATCGCCATTTGGAAGCGGGTGGAACCGTTCTGGGTCCTCGCCCCCTTCCCCGGTGTTGCTTTTGCCGCCGAGACGGTTCATCGCCACCGCGAGCGTCTCGTGCGCTTCCGGCGAGATGGAACCAAAACTCATGGCGCCGGTGCAAAAGCGTTTGACCAACTCGGCAGCGGGCTCGACCTCATCCAGGGGCACATCCGGTCCCGCGACCCCTTCGCGCAACGACATCAAGCCGCGAAGCGTGCTGCGGCCAGTCGCCTCTGAATTGATGAGTTCGGAGAATTCTTGATAGGCCTCTTGACTGTTCATTTCCGAGGCCCGCTGAAGGCTTGAGATTGCGCGTGGCTCCCAGGCGTGCTTTCGCCCGCCCGCTCGCCAGTGGTATTCACCCGGATTCGGTAACGTCACAACATTATCGTCAGCCGTCCTGGGGAATCCCAGTTCGTGACGTCTTAGTATTTCTTCGGCCAACACCTTGAAGCCCACACCCTGAAGACGGCTGGCGGTGTCCGTAAAGCACAACGCGATTACCTCATTGTGCAGCCCAACAGCCTCAAAGATCTGAGCACCTTTATAGGATTGCAGTGTCGAGATTCCCATCTTACCCATGACCTTGAGCATGCCCTTGGCAACGCCTTTACGGTAAGCCATCATCACAGCCGCATCATCAGCAAGCGTTTCGCTGTTGAGCTTGCCATCCCGGCGCGCCTGCCAAAGCGCCTCCAGCGCGAGATAGGGATTGATTGCATCAACGCCAAAACCAATCAGCAGGCAATGGTGGTGTACTTCGCTGGCCTCGCCAGTTTCGACCACAAGAGCGATCCGGGTGCGCTTGGCTGAGCACACCAAATGCTGATGTACCGCACCCGCCGCCAGCAGCATGCTAACCGCAACACGATCAGCACTCACAGCACGGTCGGAAAGGATGACGACGCTGGTATCCGCATCAGCCGCCGCCTCAGCTTCGCCGCAGATGCGTCGAAGCGCGGGGACCAACCCCTCAGTCCCGATGGAGCAGTCGAAGGTGACATCAATCACCTGGCTGCGCCATCCGCGATGATCCAGCGCTTTGAGAGCCGCGGTTTCATCGTGAGTCAAAATGGGGTGGCCCACTCTCAGCCGGTGGCAATGTGCTGCCGACGTCTCCAGCAGATTCTGCTCGGGGCCGATAAAGCACTCCAGGGACATGATCACATCTTCGCGGATCGAGTCGATTGCCGGATTCGTAACCTGGGCGAAGAGCTGCTTGAAATAATCGTAACTCAGGCGTGGCTGGTCCGACAGGCAGGCAAGTGCAGAATCGTTGCCCATTGATCCGACGGGATCCCGCTGTTCGTGCACCATCGGAATCAACATGAAATCGAGACTTTCCCGGGTATAGCCGAAAGCCCGTAAGCGCGGCATCAGCGTATCGGAATCAAGTCCCGGCACATCGGCCGGTACCGCAAGTTCAGAGAACTCAATCCGCTGCTCTTGCAGCCAGGTCTCATAGGGGCGCTGCTTTGTCAGGTTCCCCTTGATCTCATCATTGGGCACCAGTTGGCCTTTTTCAAAGTCGATGAGGAACATCCGTCCCGGCTGGAGACGCCCTTTCTGGACAATGTCTTGAGGCGCGATATCAAGCACACCGACTTCACTCGCCATCACCACACGATCATCGGCCGTGACGTAGTACCGGCTGGGTCTCAGGCCATTGCGGTCAAGAACGGCACCGATACAGCGCCCGTCAGTAAAGGTGACCGAAGAAGGACCATCCCAGGGCTCCATCATCGCTGAGTGATATTCATAAAACGCCCGCTTGGCGGGGTCCATCGACTCATGCTTCTGCCAGGCCTCGGGAATCATCATGAGGATCGATTCTGGAAGCGTGCGTCCTGTTCTCAGCAGAAACTCCAGCGCGTTATCCAATCCGCTGGTATCAGAACAGTCAGGTTCAATGACAGGAAACAGTGATGAGAGGTCATCTCGAAAGTGCTCACTTTGCATGACCCCTTCGCGGGCCCGCATCCAGTTTCGATTACCTCTGAATGTGTTGATTTCTCCATTGTGGGCGATGAGGCGCATCGGATGCGCCCGGTCCCAACTGGGAAACGTATTGGTCGAGAAACGGGCGTGGACCATGGCCAAATGGCTAACATAGTCGGGCGCCTTAAGGTCCGGAAAGTAATCCATCAACTGCAGCGTGCGCAACATACCCTTGTAAATCATGACCCGACTGGAAAGAGAGCATATGTAGAACATCTTTGACTGCGAGAGGGACGCCTGCGTGCGCAGTCGATGACTTGCCGCTTTGCGAATCAGGTACAACTGGCGTTCAAATGTATCCTGATCCAATCCTGGCGCAGCAGTGACCAGCAGTTGCTCGCTGTAGGGTTCTGTCAGTTTTGCCGCAGTACCCAGATTCGCCTCGTCCGGCGCAACCGGCACGACCCTCCAACCAAGCAACTGCTGGCCGTGTTGAGCAATGAGCGATTCGAGCTCCTGTTTGCACAGCACCCGCTGATTAGGGTCCTGCGGCAGAAAGACCAGGCCGACGCCCAGCGCGCCCATCTCAGGCACGTCCATACCAAGCTCTTCCGGCACGACCCGTGCAAGAAAGTCATAAGGCAACGCCGTCAGAATGCCGGCACCATCACCGCTATTTGGCTGGGCACCGACACCAGCACGGTGCTCCATACTCTTGAGAATCGTATAGCCGTCTTCGACGATCGCGCGACTCGGTACACCCTTGATATGCGCAACCAACCCTACACCGCAACTGTCGTGCTCGTAGGTAGGATCATAAAGACCCAGCTGTCCGCTGAGCCTAGGTATCGTTGGGTTCAATGACTTCATCGGATTGGATCGACTCTCGAGAATCGCCAGGGCATTCGCCCAGGACTGCGGTACCCAATGGCGCTACAAATGAGTTAAGGAGAACGACGGACCAACAATAGTTCAGTAGGCAGGCGCCGTCCCCATGCAACCTTAGCGCGACGGCCGATCAAGTATACCGACAGAGATAAACCCCTTCAAACGAGAAAGACTTATACCAAGAATGGGTCTTGCTTATGGAAAGTCGCCTGCCCCAGATTGGTGCAACGCCCGAGCGTCATCGTTAGCGGGTGAATTCAGCAAGCACCTCAGCAAGTACATCGTCGGGATAATCCGAACTCAGCGTGGCGTCGCCGATCTTTTTAAGCAACACAAGTCGAATCCGCCCACTAAGGACCTTTTTATCAACCGTCATATGTGAAATGAAATCGGAAGAAGACATCTTATCGGGCACTATGACGGGAAGACCCGCTCGCAACAGCAACGCTCGGACCCGCTCCACCGCTACCAAATCAAGCCAACCCATCTTCTGAGACATGGTCGCCGCCATTAGCATCCCGACCGCCACGGCTTCGCCATGCAGCCAGCGGTTATATCCCGTCGCGGCTTCAATTGCGTGACCAAAAGTATGGCCGAGATTCAACAACGCCCTTTCGCCCGCTTCCCTTTCGTCATTGGCAACGACTTGTGCCTTGTGTCGGCATGACTCCAGAATGACGAACTCAAGCGCGTCATCGTCAAAACGCAGCAGGGACTCGATATTCTCCTCAAGCCAGGCGAAGAATTCAGGGTCCCGAATCAGACCGTACTTGATCACCTCGGCAATTCCTGCCGCAAGTTGGCGTCGATCAAGGGTGGTCAGCGTCCCAGTATCGGCAATGACGCACGCAGGCTGATGGAAAGCGCCGATCATGTTTTTCCCATGAGGGTGATTCACCGCCGTTTTGCCGCCTACGGCCGAGTCCACCTGCGCCAACAGCGTAGTTGGCAACTGAATGAATGGGACCCCGCGCTGATAGCAGGCTGCAGCAAAGCCCACCACATCACCAACGACACCGCCGCCGAGCGCAATCAAGGTAGTACTACGGCTGCAGCGGTTTTCCAGCAGCATATCGAAGATGCTTTGCAGCGTTTCAAAGTTTTTGAACTGCTCCCCGTCGGGAAGCACTTGACAGACCAGACGCCGACTTTTTAGTGACGTTGTGACCTGGTCCAGATACAGAGGCGCAACGGTCTCATTGGTGACCACCACGACTTCTTCGCCGACAATATAAGGGGTAAGGAGTGCTTCATCTCTCAGCAACCCGCTGCCGACAATGATAGGGTAACTCCGGTCGCCAAGCTCAACGTTCAGCGTTGCCAACGTTTCCGGATCTCGTTGCAGATGTCCCGTGCCACCGCATGGGGTGAACGAGAGTCGGTTTCAAAAACAATATCCGCTTCAGCCCGATACAAGGGATCGCGCTCAAGCATCAGCGCCTCCAGCACCTTACGAGGATCTTCCCCAGTATTGAGGAGCGGGCGATTTTTGCTCGACCGCGTCCGCTCGACCAGCATCTCCAAGGTTGCGTGCAGGTAGATCACGAGGCCGTTGTGACGCATTGCCTTGCGAACATCCTCCCGGGTGACGGCCCCACCCCCGGTGGCCAGGACGATGTTTGTCCGTTTCACCAGTTCGAAAAGTTCCTTGGCTTCGCGCTCGCGAAATCCCGCTTCACCTTCAATATCGAAGATAGTGCTGATGCTGACGCCAGTTCGCTCCTCGATCTGCTGATCAGAATCCACGAACTCCAACCCGAGACTCTTGGCAAGAGAGCGACCGACGGTTGTCTTGCCTACCCCCATGGGACCGACCAGATAGATATTGCTTGCAGAAATCATTAAATAGCTTCAGTTGAATCGTGAAAAAACGCTACCCACCAAACCACGCCTAGCCGGCAGTCAGGACAGGATTGATAATTCTTGGTGTAAGAAAGATCAGCAGCTCTTGTCGATTATCGAGGATTCCTTTCGTCCTGAAAAGCGGTCCCACGACAGGGAGGTCTCCCAGAAACGGCACCTTCGAGACACTCTCAGAGGTCTGCTGGGTATAGATGCCCCCCAGCACAATGGTTTCTCCGTTATCCAAAAGCACCTGGGTACGCACCTGAAGGGTATTTATGTTCTCCTCCGTTGGTGATACAAACGAATCCTTGGTCACGAAGACGTCCAGTATCACCCGGTCGTCCGGCGTAATCTGTGGCGTCACGGTGAGACTGAGCACCGCCTTCTTGGTGACCACCGTTCCCTCACCGAGCGTATTGGTCGTAAAAATCCGCTCCTGCCCCTGTTCGATATGTGCTTCCTGCTTGTCTGCGGTCAACAGTCTCGGGTTGGCAACAATCTTGCCGTTGCCCTCGGCCTCCAAAGCCGAGATTTCAAGATCGATCAGCGCAGCCCAGCCCGCACCTGCCTTGGCCAAGGTGAATGCGTAAGACGCGGGCGAGACCGAACCAATGCCCTGAGCCGGCAGGTCAACACCCAGCGATCCGTCGTCGCTGGAACTGACCCCGTCGTTGCGCACCGTACCGGTATTGGTAAGTGATCCTGACCCAATCATTGATCCCAGATTGGTGTTGCTGTTGATGCCGGTCAGGCCCAGTTTCACGCCAATATTACGACTGAAGTCCTCGTTCGCCTCAACAATCCTCGTCTCAATCAGCACCTGCTTTACCGGTCGGTCGAGTTCGCTGATGAGTTCGCGAATCTCACGAATCTTGTGCGCGGTATCCTGAATGAGCAGAGAATTAGTCCGCTCATCTACGGTGACACTGCCACGATCAGAAAGCAATCTGTTCTCCTCGGTCTGAACCTCGGCTACGGAGACGCTGCCAAACATGGACTGCTGGACGCTGGGCTCAATCGCGCGGACTGATTTAAGCAGATTGGCGATATCCTCCGCTTTGGCATAGTTGATTTGAATTAGATCGGACACCAGTGACTCAAGTTCACTTACCTGACGCGAAGCTTCGAGAACCAATCGTTCCTGATTGGTGATTTCTTCCGCAGGTGCAATCCAAACCACATTGCCCTGCTGGCGGCGGGCCAGACCTTTGGTCTGCATGATCGTATCGAGTGCTTGATCCCAGGGAACATCCCTGAGCCGAAGACTCATATCACCGGTGACGGAATCGCTGATAACAAAATTAAGGCGGGTCTCGTTGGCTATCTGCTGCAAAGCGCTACGTACGGGGATATTCTGAAAGTCCAAACTGATGGTCTTGCCACTATAGGTGATCGCCTGATCCCCTTCGCTCGGGGCCAACTTCTCAGAGACCTCGAGGGTAAAACGTTTGCCAGACTGGACCGAAGTAAACTCGAAGTCGCCGCGAGGCGCCACCACTATGCGGGCTCCGGTTTCCGTAGCAAATGCATCTATGTACTGAACCGGCGTAGCAAAGTCGATCACATCGAGACGTCGCTCAAGCGCTTTATCCAGCGCGACACCTGAGATATCCAGTACCACTTCACCCAGATGCTCACGCACATCGACCAACGGGCGCTCGCTGTCAAACTCAAGGATGACGCGGCCTGCCCCGTCGGGAGTGCGCCGAAAATCAATCAACCCGACCCGAGCGAGATCCTGCCCGGGTTGTGCGTTTTTGCCGTTAGACGTGTCAGTCCCCGCGCTGTCGCCCGATGCCAAGGTCACTGGACCCATCACCAGTGTCAATCTGTTGTCGGTAGCATCTGAGACAAACCCAACTGCGGAAATCAGATTGATGACCATCCGCGAACGCTCCTCATCCTGCGCCATCATGATGCTTTCGATTGCGCCGCGGCCGACCTCTATCACCGATGACCGCAACTGGGTGCGTACACCAAAGAAATCCAACACGATACGATCCGGTTCGCTAGTTCGAAAAACCCGGGGCGAAGGCAGCGCCCCTGATGAGTGGATATCGATCTGCAGCCGACCTCCGGAAAGACTGGAGTGATTGATTTGCGTGATCACCGGTCCATCATCGGAGTGGGTAGGTGCCCCCACCATCGCGAGCGCCAGAACAAGCCCCCAGATACCCCATTTTGGCCGGAGGAATTCGATAGAGGGTCGAGCGCTCATCATGCTGAATTTACACCAGGTCGCAAGGCGTCATCGACCCGAACGCATCTCGCTGGGACGAATCTCCCACCGGCCGGAGATCCCGTGATAGCGCTCTTCGATTTCGAGTACGCCCTCAGATTGATTGATGGCAATGATCTTGCCGTTATTCTGGCCGAGATAGGAACCCACTATGACCCGATGAATTTTCCCGTCGGGCGCACTGATCAGCGCCCAGGCGCTGCCCTCAAGTTGCATGGTACCCAACATTTGGAGCGCGTCGAGCGGGAATTTTTCCAGAAAATCCGACACACGGTTTGCGTCGGGCTCCAGGGGATCCAGCTCGGGCTCAGGCATGGCCTCGGCTTCCGGCGTACCAAAAACATTACTCTGGGCAAAGGGATCCTGACCCTGGTCAGCCCGGTAAGTAATTGATATCACCGGCGTCTGCTCGGGAAGAGGATCCACCTTGGGTACCGTATCGCGGTGTGTCGTCTCCACGAACTGCTTAAGATCATCTAGGCTCCGTTCCTCTGCACATCCTGTGATAGTCAAAGCGATTACCGCGGACCACCACGTCCGGGATACATGCTTTCTCATAACGATGCGCATCGGCTACAGGCCCTCTGGGAGATAACTGTAGGTTTTGAGCACCAAAGACGAGGTCAACACCCCTTCCTCATCAGCCGTGATCTCCAGATCATCCACGGTCACAATTCTCGGCATCTGGGCAAGATCACTGATGAAGTTCGCGAGCTCATGATAGCCGCCTTTAACTTCCATAAGAATCGGTAGTGTGGAGTAGAAATCCCCCAACTCCTGCTGCTGCGGATCAAACACTACGAATTCAAGCCCCCGCCGACCGCCCGCCTCAGTGATGTCGATCAACAAGGAAGGCACCTCGCTACTGTCCGGCAACTGCTGTACCAGCTCAGCCAGCATATCTTCTATTTGGATCATCTGCGCCTGATAGGCCGGCAGGTTCACAACCATTCCCTTCTTTATGCTAAAGGTTTGTCGAAGTTCAAGTTCGTGTTCCCGCTCATAATCGAGACTCAAGCGCTGGTCCCGAATCAGAAACTGCCACCCGCCAAACAGGAACAACAGGCACACCACTAGCGACACCATCACGACAAACCATGACGGCCAATCCGCCGGCTCGTTCATGTCGAGACCGCGCAGATCCTCGAGCCAGCTCATCAGCGCCCTCCTCGGATGCAGTTCATGGCTGCTTCCCGCTAGCGGGCAAACTCTGATCCCGACGGACGGGCGAAACCCAAAGCTCAAATTCCTGGGTAGCGCCCACATTAATCACGTTCAACTCGGGCTGATCGAATGAGGGTGTATTGGTGAGCTGTTCCATGAGCGCAGAGATGCGCGAACTCGACTGAGCCACACCGGTAAGGCTGATCCCCTCCGGGCTGCGCTGCAGGGATGAAAAGAAGACACCTTCCGGAATCGTCGTCGCAAGTTCGATCATGCCCCGCACGAGGGTGACACGCTCGGATTGCAACTGGCGAATAATTGCCATACGGGTCAGCAGGGCCTCTTTGCGTGCCTCGATGTCATCGATTTCCTCAAGCTGCTCCTCTACCTCCGCGATAGCGTTAAGCAGGTACTGGTTACGGCTTTGCTGATACATGAGATCACGGTCCTGTGACCACCAGACGCCGCCAAGAATCGTGGCTGTGATCAGCACCAGTACTACCGAGGCGACGGTGGCACGGCGACGCTGGCGCTGGCGGCGTTCTTCGCGCCAGGGCAGAAGATTGACCCCACTGATCATTCTGCCCCTCGAACAGCCAAGCCGGCGGCCTTAATCATGCTGGGGCCATGTCGGGCCACCAATTTATTTGCCTTGATAGCACTTCCAGGACCAAAAGGATCCGCCAATACCGTGGGCACACCCACGTGTGACTCGATCAGCGCAGCAATGTCGGGGATCTGAACACAGCCGCCACTAATAACTAATGCATCCACCCGATCCAGTCCCAACTGAGCTGACAGGCAGAACTCGACGCTGCGGGCAGCCTCACGCGCCATTGACTGCCGAAAAGGCTCTAATAAATCCTGTTCATAGTTCTGCGGCAGGTCACCACCGCGCTTAAGGGCTTCAGCCTCCCGATAATCAATTCCGTAACGCGAGCGTATATTTTCCGTGAGGATTCGGCCGCCGAAATTCTGCTCGCGGCCATAGATGGAGCGACCGTCGACAAAGAGGTCAAGGCGGGTCGCAACATCTCCAAAATCCATGAGTGCAATCGCCCTGCCCTCAAGGGACTCACCCAGGGTCTGGGCCACAAACCCATACCCACGCTCGACCGCGGCGAGACCAACATCAACGACTATTGCACTGAGACCCGCCAGTTCCATCACTGCGACGTAGTCCTCAACAATTTCCTTGCGACAGGCCGTGATGGTAATCTGGTCGTCGTTTCCATCGCGAGCGCCGCCGGAGACCTCAAAATCCAGATTAACCTCATCCAGGGGATGTGGAATTTGCTGGGCCGCCTCGATCATGGCCTGCTCTTCGATCTCACGCTCCGAAAGGCCTGCAGGCAGGTTTATCGTTCTGGTGATGACGTGCGTCTGCGGAACCGAAACGACTACTTTATTACGGGAACTGCGGGAGTATTCGACTGCACGCCGAACCGCTTCACTAATCTGACGGAGATCGTTGATGCGATGCTCGACGATGGCATTTTTGGGCAACGGCTCAACCCCTGCGCGGGTCGCCTTGAACCCCTTGCCGGCCGCAGACAATTCGAGCACTTTCACCCCGGCACTGCCGATATCAATACCAAGCGCTTGAGGGGCCCCTTTACGAAAAATTCCCATAAGACGAGTGTACCTCGACCCGATCCGATTCTGCGGTTAAGGTACTCCCTGAAGCGGTCAGCCTGATGTCTCGTCCTGGGGATTTGATAAGATTTAATGGTCCGGGACTGTGCGCTGTCCGACAAACGCCTTCCGACGGCTCCCTATGCTGATTCGAACACTTTTCTGGCTATCTGCGGCCATCGTGACAGCGATCGCCATGGCGCTTGTGGTCGTCATTACCGTAATTTGGCCCGATCTCCCACCGATCAGCGAAGTACAGGATATCAGACTCAAGGAACCGCTCAGGATCTACAGCATCGACGGCAAGCTCATGGGCGAATTCGGTGATGAGCGGAGAATTACCGTCCGGATCGAGGATACTCCCCAGGACCTGATCAATGCCATTCTGGCCGCGGAAGATGACCGCTTCTTCAGTCACCATGGGGTGGACCCACTCGGGGTGGTGCGGGCACTGATTGCCAATCTAAAGTCCCGGGAAACCCGCCAGGGTGCAAGCACGATCACGATGCAGGTTGCCCGCAACTACTTTCTTTCCCGGGAAAAAACCTACACTCGCAAACTGAAGGAGGCGCTGCTGGCCTTCAGGCTCGAACGTGAACTCCTTAAACTGCAGATCCTTGAGTTATACGTCAACAAGATTTTTCTGGGTCATCGGTCTTTCGGTTTCCAGGCTGCAGCCGCTTTCTACTACAACAGACCGTTGGATGAGTTGACCCTGGCCCAACTGGCCATGCTTGCGGGCTTACCTAAAGCTCCATCGAGCATTAATCCGGTAAGTAATCCGGTTCGGGCCGTGGAGCGTCGCAATTACGTGCTGCGGCGGATGCATGGGCTAAAACTGATCGATGATGCAAGCTTCGAGGCCGCAACTGCGATGCCCCTCACCGCGGCCCGGCATCGCCAGGAAATCGAGATGCACGCCCCCTATGTCAGCGAAATGGTGCGCGAACACATGTTTTCCCGGTACGGCCCCTCCGCATACGAATCCGGCTACCGCGTCTACACCACGCTGGACAGCCGTTATCAAAATGCTGGCCGAATGGCCCTGACACGTGGGCTTCTTAACTATGGTGAGCGTCATGGCTACCAGGGACCGGCTGGTTACATCGATCCGGCGAAGATCACGAGCAAAACCGAACGCGTCGAGGCGCTGACTCAGTACCGAGTCATCGGGGGTTTGCGCCCCGCGATGGTACTGCGGACCAGCGGGGATGCGCTCGAGGTCTTGACCACTGACCGTCAGACGGTGTCCATGGGTTATCAGGGTTGGCGATGGACATCACGCAGTCCATCGCAAATTCTGCATCCAGGAGATGTCATTTACCTTTGGAGCGACTCTAAACATAAACTTCGGTTAGCGCAGCTGCCCCGCGTTCAGGGTGCTCTGGTCTCGCTCAACCCTTCGGATGGATCTGTACTGGCGCTCATCGGCGGCTTCGACTTTGGGCAGAGCAACTTCAACCGGGCTACCCAGGCGCTTCGCCAGCCTGGCTCCAATATCAAACCCTTTATTTATTCTGCAGCTCTTGAGAACGGCTTCACGGCTGCGAGCCTCGTCAGCGGCGCGCCAATCGTCATCGAAGATAGCATCAGTGGAGATTGGCGTCCTCAGAACTATAGCCGGAAAGTCTTTGGCCCCACTCGGTTACGAGAAGCGCTGAGCAAGTCGCTGAACCTTGTGTCCGTTCGACTGGTCCGCGCGCTGGGCGTGGAGGCAGTCCGCGACTACCTAGAGAAGTTTGGTTTTGACCGCGCCCGACTTCCGCAGGGATTGTCGCTGGCACTGGGATCGGCAACCGTTACCCCGATGGAAATCGCTAGGGCGTACGGTGTCTTTGCCAACGGTGGCTATCTTGTGGAGCCATTTTTTATCGCCCGGGTTGAGGACCCGTCTGGCCGTATTGTGGAATACGCCAACCGGCAGATGCTCTGCTCTGGATGCGGAATACCTATTTCCGAATCGTCAGACTCTTCGCAGCCATCACCAGACCTACGTTTCTCCCAGCAGGTGGTATCTCCGCAAAATGCATTTATTCTGGACAGCATGATGCGCGAAGTAATCCGCTCAGGTACCGGTCGGGCGGCGGGAAGTCTGCAACGGGATGACCTCGCTGGCAAAACCGGAACGACCAACAACTATTTTGATGCGTGGTTCACGGGATACAGTTCCAATATCGTGGCGACCGTTTGGGTGGGCTTTGATCAACCGAAAGACCTTGGCCAGGGTGAGTCAGGAGCCCGGGCGGCTTTACCCATCTGGGTCGACTTCATGAAGACCGCGCTGTCGGGTAAAGCGCATGCGCTCCAGCGCCCTCCAGGGAACATCATCCGGGTTCGTGTGAACCGTCGACGCGGCCTGCCCACCGATACGGATGATCCCGATGGATACTCTGAGTATTTTGTTGCGGGGACCGAGCCGACGACGCCGCATGCAGAGTTCCAAGTAGACCCTGTCGAGGGCCTTTTTTAGCGGTCCACCAGAGAATTAGGCAGTCGTCGAAGGCATGCCTGCGCGTTTGGCAGCAGACTTCTTTTTCGCAGCCTTGGTCTTTTTCCTGATTGTTTTACGGACGGTAACGGCTTTCTCCATCGTTTCCCACGCACCGTTTCGATAGAAGGCCTTCCAACCCGTTGCCTTGCCGTCAGATTCAGTCATGACGTACTGTTCACGGGTTTTTCGGCTGTAACGAATCTGGACGGGGTGGCCGCTGGAATCTTCCGTAGGAGCGGTGGCGAGGTAGCGGTGCTTCGGATCCAACTGATCGGCCACGCTTGCGACCTCCCGAACCAGTGGCGCGCGTGTCTCGCGGTTGCGGGGGAATTGGCTGGCAGCGAGGAATATCCCGGATGCGCCGTCACGCAGCAGATAAAAATCATCTACCTTTTCACAACGTAGATCCGGCATAGGAATGGGATCCGCCTTGGGCGGTGCGGGCTCGCCACTTCGGAGCAGTTTGCGGGTGTTCTTGCATACCTCGGCGGTACACCCGAAATATTTTCCAAATCGACCCGTCTTCAACTGCATCTCTGCGCCGCATTTATCGCACTCAAGCGTAGGTCCATCGTAGCCCTTGAGCTTGAATTCGCCCGGCTCGACTTCAAACCCTGTGCAATCGGGATTATTGCCACAAATGTGCAGTTTGCGTTTCTCATCGATGAGGTACGGCTCCATTGCGCTACGACAGATTCCGCAACGACGCACATCGACCAGTCGTCGAGCCTCATCGTCATCATCCGCAGCAACGTCCTCCGTCTCGTCGCCCATAATCAAATTCAACGTCTGCGTGCAGCGCTCCTTCGGACTTAACCCGTAACCGGAACAACCAAGAAAAACGCCGGTCGCCCCCGTTCGCACCTGCATATGGCGACCGCACTGGGGGCAGGCAATGTCGGTATCGGTCGGGATGTTGGCGCGCATACCACCGACGGCTGACTTTCCCTCGCCCTCCCCCTGCGCTGCTTCGAGTTGCACACAAAAGTCCGAATAGAACTCATCCAGAACGTCCTTCCAATTCTTGCGGCCAGCGGCAACTTCATCTAGCGTCTCTTCCATGCCGGCCGTGAAGCCATAGTCCATCAAATCCTTGAAGTTTTCGCACAAACGATCTGTGACAATTTCGCCAACCTTCTGCGCGAAAAACCGCCGGTTGACGACTTTGGCGTAACCACGGTCCTGGATCGTCGAGATGATTGAGGCATAGGTTGAAGGCCGACCGATACCCCGTTTCTCTAGTTCCTTGACCAAGCTGGCCTCGGTAAACCTACCGACAGGCTTGGTGAAATTCTGAATAGGTTCGAGGCTTTCCAGCGTAAGTTCCTGTCCCTTGTCGATATCAGGTAACACTTTGTCTTCCTGCTTGCCCGCGGGAGGAAGCGCCCGCGTATAACCATCAAACTGAAGAATCCGACCCCGTGTCCGTAGTTCAAAATCGCCGCAGCACACAGTGATAGTGGAACTCAAAAAGCGTGCATTGGTCATCTGCGATGCAAGGAAATAGTTTCTGATGAGGTCGTACAGACGCTCCTGGTCCCGTTCAAGTGCCAAATGCCGGCCCAGCCGATGGACATCCGTGGGTCGAATCGCCTCATGCGCTTCCTGGGCATCGGCTTTGCTTGCGTAGAAATTGGGCGACGGCGGCAGATATTCCTCGCCATATTCCTGACCAATCAGAGTCCGCGCTGTCGACAGCGCATCAGCGCTCAAATGCGTTGAATCCGTACGCATGTATGTGATGAATCCGGCTTCATAGAGACGTTGTGCCAGTGTCATCGTCTTCTTCACAGAAAAGCCTAGACGGGTGCTGGCCGCCTGCTGCAGGGTCGACGTAATCAGGGGTGGATTCGGACGCGACTGGGTCTTTTTGTCGCTGCGGTCACTGACCTGGAACTCGTGTGCCTGCAACAAGGCCACCGCTTCTTCGGCCTCAGTCTGGTTTACCGGGCGAAAGGTTTTCCCGGATTGCTTAACTACCTCAAGACGCAGCGCACCTTGAGCGCAGTGGGTATCTGCATAAATCTCCCAGTACTCCTCCGGCACAAAAGCGCGGATCTCGCGCTCACGCTCGACCAACAGACTGACGGCAACGGATTGCACCCGTCCCGCAGACAGACCGCGGGCTATCTTGGCCCACAACAACGGTGACAACATGAAACCCACCACGCGGTCCAGAAAACGACGCGCCTGTTGCGCCTGAACCTTATCCTCATCCAACTTCCCAGGATGAGCAAAAGCTTCTTGGACTGCCTGCTTGGTAATCTCGTTGAACACCACCCGATGGTATTGCTGGGGGTCCGCCCCGATCACCTCTTTGAGATGCCACGCGATAGCCTCTCCTTCACGATCCAGATCGGTGGCAAGATAGATAGCGTCACTTTTGGCAGCGAGTTTCTGGAGCTCATTAACGACTTTCACCTTGTCAGGCAGAATCTGGTAATTGGCCTCCCAGCCCTTATCAGGATTAATGCCCATGTTTTGAGCCAGGTTCCGACGGGCTTTCTCTTTCCGGTAGCGCGCCTTCTTGGCAGGCGACATCTTGCGGGTTCGGGCGGCCTGCTCGGCGCGCTTTTTGGGATCGACTTTCTTTCTGGACCCGCTGACGGGCAAATCACGGACGTGGCCCACGCTGGATCGGACCACATACTCGTTTCCCAGGTATTGGTTTATGGTCTTTGCCTTTGCAG
>JABJIU010000220.1 GCA_018661145.1 Pseudomonadota bacterium
AAGGCCGTCAACTGTATGGAGATAGCTGTAGGCACTGAACCCGAGGACCGACCCGACGGACGCCGATGCGACATCAAGAATAAATATCTCGTCGTCAGGATTTGAACGATTTGCATCCCGCATAAGCTCTTTGCCAACAACCAAACCAGAAAAATGCAGGCCCACCCAATCGATCATCCGAGGACGGGCCAATGCAGCCAGGTTCAGGACCTGCTGTTTACCCTTTCGTATGATATTAACCGCGACATCACCTTCAGAACCGCGGAGAGCGTGGATCAGGTCTGCTTGGTTCTTTAGTTTTGTCTTTGGATCACTGGCCAGAGACAACAGTTGGTCTCCGGGCTCGAGCGCCCATTTCACGGGAAGCCCCTCGTAATTTGTGGCGACAATCAGCTTATTGCGGACTTCATCACTCGTTGCGAATGCCGTAGGCAAATAAGGGGCAGAAGGGTTTTTCCCTTCTCTGAGAAGCTTGAATATTCGACAGGCGTAAACCATCGGTACCGCAAACCCGAGACCCTCACTGGAACCTTTCGAGTAACCCATCGCATTTATGCCGACGACATCACCAGACCCGGTGCTTATGAGGGGACCGCCCGAATTACCGCGATTGATGGCGGCATCGGTCTGTATCCAGTAGCTGTTGTGCCGATAACGGAGCCCCGAAACAATTCCCGTCGTTACCGAAAAATCCAGCGATAACGGGTGCCCATAAGCGCCGACTTTACTACCCACCTCGGGCCAATCGTTGCATCTCAGTTCGGCGTGTTGGGCCTCCTCCGGTATACCCTCTCTGGGCGTCTCGATAACGGCCAGATCAAGATACCGGTCAACAAATAAAAGTTTAGCGTCAACAAAACTCTTGCCTTTAAACGCGATCTCCAGGCTCTCCGGGTTTCGTGAGGAAACGTGGGCATTCGTCGCAATCCATCCTCTCTTCGCATCAATCAGAAACCCTGCTCCTGAATGGGAACCTTTATTATCCTTCATCGGTGGATACTTAACGCTAGCACGGATTTTGACGGTGTAGCCTTCTGCTTTGGCTAAATAGGAGTTTTTCGATTTAATCTCGGCTGCATTTACCAGAGAAGAAGACCAGAGAAGTGCAAGCGCTAGATACAGGATCGCGGGGACAGACATTGATCGTTTTTCCATACAAGCAACATAATCTGTAACACCTGAGAGAGCGAGCCTCCGACTTAAATTGGAATTATTTTCCTGTTCTTCTGGAGACGGATTAGCGCTTAAGGCAAACACAAAAAAGCTGCGGTGACTGGAGGCAAATCACCGCAGCGATAGCGGCACGGAATGTATTTATTGTCATTCTATAGTCCCACCTCCGAGAGCCGATCCATGTCTTCTGCGCCCCACGAGAGTTTCGTAATCATCGGCATCTTCCCATGGCGGGATGTGCGATTTCCTGATGATCAGGTTCTTCGTCATGACCAGAAACCCCTTGCCCCTTTCTGAACGGACGTCTGCAGCCGTGCCAACAGGCGAACAGCCCCGTCATCGGTGACCGCATCGGCCACAATGATTTTATTGATAAGGCGATCGTAGGTTCGCCTGTGCATGCCCTTCGGGCGTGACGGAATATTCCGCCACCCCGGCTCTCCGCCGAGTTCCACGCGGATGCGGTTAGCCCTGCGCTGGGCGCGGTCGCTGTCACATTCCCGCTGGGATGGATAGCAAAGCCCGTGACAATGGCGGCAGAGATACCGGCGAAGTCCGTATAGCTGGAGAACACGTCGCGTGCAGTCGGGGCAGTGAAAGAACGGACGCTGTCCGCCGAACCCGCCCGGCTCCCACGAGACACGTACCCGTTCGCGATTGTCGGCCCAGTCCTGGTCTCCAGTCCTGCTGCGGTAAACGAGGGTAATACTGTCCTCTGCCGCGCTGATGTTGATAGCTCCGATCGGCTCAGCGCCCCGCGTCCATGTCGATGTGCTGTAGCGGCCAGGAACAAGGGCACCTGACCTGTTCAAGCTGTTTACGTCCAGGCGCAGGGCGTCCGACGTCGTTAACCGCCCCGTTCTGTTCCATCCACCTGATCCATATCCGCCCATTTGCCGAAATCTCCCGCTAATTTGGCCATCCCGAAGGGTTTGAAGGGGTGAAAAGGGTTGTTTTTAACTGAAGGCAATTTGAGTTATCGATTTTTGAATTAGCGGTATTTGAATCACAGTTGAGCGGATTTACCCCTTCCAGACCCTTCCACCCCTTCGGGTCGGCCAAGACGGCCACGTATGGGATAAAAAATACGCAGCACGCGATATCAAACTGTTGGTCAGTCAGCCGCGTGGCGTCACTCTTTTC
>JABJIU010000092.1 GCA_018661145.1 Pseudomonadota bacterium
CGTCGCATCCTCGTCTTGACCCGGTGGTATTTCATCGGCCACCTCAGCCGGAGAGAGATGACCATTCCATTCGATGTCGAGGGTAGAGGCCGCCATTACAGTGACTTTCGAGCGAAGTGCGATCCAGATGAATACGGCAAAACAGATAAATTGCCCCAGCACCGGAAGAAGATCTTTCCACGAAAAAACTACGTCGTTGGCTTTGAACCAGTCTCCCAACCACCGGCGAAGTGTCATGCGCTTGATGGATTTTGGTAATCCATAGACAAGCATGCCCAATCCAAGCATGGATCGACGCTCGCCACCAGGTGTGATCAATTTGTTATTTTTTCCCAGGAATGCTCTGTCAAGGCGGTCCCGAACTTCAAAGAGGTGGACTCCACTCGTAGCCCGCGGATTGCACTCAATCGGCATGAAGGCACCAGATGGTGTCTTCATGAAATCAAATGAGATCTGTCCAGTATAGTGAATCGCTTTCATGAAGGATTCAATCCACGTGTAAATTGCTTTGACATTGGATTCTGCGAAGTAGGTGCTGGCCCCTTGCCCCGCAGTGTATGTGGTGGGATATGTCCCATGGGCTTGGATGACACCCTCGATCACGATGGAGTAGGTGCAGTATTGCTCATTGCCCAGGTAATCTTGGATAACCCACGGGTTTTCCTCGCTCACAACGACATGGCTCACGTCTTGCTCACCTCGAGGCAGAACGATGGTGTCAGAAGAGAACCGGGAGAATACTTTCTTGAATACGATATCCCGCCCATTTCGTAGTGCCTCATGGACTGGCTCGAGCGTCGTAACGACAACAGTCCGGGGAGTTGGAAGCCCAAAACCCGAGGCATAGTCCATGAATTCCTTCTTGCTATGGAGTTTGCGAAGCTTACCGATATCATCTGCAAAAACGGTGCATCGTTCCGGCAATTGACTCTTGATCCGAGAGATATGAAAAACCTCTTCACAGGTTGGAATCAGATAGTCGATTGAGTGCTCTTTAATCACTTTGGATAGAGCAGCTCCGAAGGCTTCCAGGTCATCATTGGGAGCAGGAATGGTGATGTTATCGTAGACTGCGTTTGAAAACTGACAGATATGAAACGGTAAACTCTCGGCGACATACACCCGATGACCATTCGCATGGAACTGTCGTGCGAGCTCCAAAGTCACAGGAGCCCGGCCTCCAGTGAACAGAATGTTTTTGGTGGGTCTACTGGTTTGACTCGTCATCCTAAGAATCTCCGCTTGGTTTGGGATCCGGACACGCACGACAGGTTTTTGGGTCCGCAGCAACGATCATCCAGCGAAGGAAATCAGGAATCACGGCAATCTCCCATTGAACGGAGCGCCTGCCGGGGAGGTATCCGCGGCGCATGTGCCGTTTGGCGCCGAGATACGCTCGCACCAATGCCTGCCTACTCACCTTCGCCTTCATCACAATGGGTGGGGACGATTCGGATCTCCGGCGACCGGCAGTGCAGTTCGTGAAGTTTCTGCAGCGTCTCAACGTAAGCGGAACGATCGGCCTGAGGAATCCAGCCGAGCAGGCTCGGAGTCAGGTTTTCCCGGTATGCACGACGCGACCAGCAGGAATCGGCGACCAGGAACACCGGTCGACCCTCACGGCCGTCGAATGCCAGCCCGAACTGTCCGATGGCATGACCGGGCAGATCGACAGCAACCAGAGACCCGTCGCCAAGCAGATCCCCCCCGTTCTCGAAGGGCCTCCAGTGATCAGCCAGCGTGACTTGAGGCTTATCCTCCACAAACTCTGCGCGAGACCGGAACCCCGGCGGCATCAATTCAGGCAGGAATGCATGGCGGAGTCCGGCCAGGCTGCTCTTTCCCTCAATCGATTCAAGCCCGCGCCTTGAGCAGGAGAACACCGCATTCGGAAAATCATGCAAGGCCCCCATGTGATCCGCATGAAAATGGCTGAGCACAACGAGCGACAGTGCATCGGCATTCAGCCCCCGGCGGGCCAGATAGGCAGGAGCGGTCATCTTGGGATCGACAGTGACCGGAGTCAGCCAGCGATAGAGGGCGTTGGGAAACGATTTCGTGGCGGCGGGAAAGCGCTCCGAGTAGCCCGTATCAAAGAGGATCGCACCGTGTCGCGGGTGCTGTAGCAAGGCCATCATGGAAGGAAAACGGATCACATGCCAGCGCCCGCCCTTGATTGAGAAACCCTCCAACTGAAGGCAGTACCCGTCCGCAAACAGATGGTAATCCCAAGCCGCCTTCATTCCCCTGCCTCCTTCGTCCGCCACCATTTGCCAAATTTTGCCAACCCCTCGCTGATGGTGACACGGGGCACATAGCCCAGTTCCTCACGGGCGGCAGAGATGTCAAGGATCTGTTCCCGCGACATGACGTCCACCGTATAGCGGGTCAACACGGGCTCGACTCGCCCCGCAGTGAAACCGTGGGAACAGAGTTCCGCCCCACGGGCAATCGCCTTTGCCAGGGCGAGTGGGATCACCCTTGGGTTGTAAGGGATTCCAACTTCTGCAAACAGGCGGGTAAAGAGTTCGCTGCGAAGCATCGGATTTCCGTTTGTGATGTTGTAGAAGCTCCCGCTATAACTTGTCGGGGCCTTGGACGCAAGAAGAAGTGCATCAACAACATTCTCCACGAAAGTACAGTCCATCAGCGGGTCGTGACGACCGATCAGGGGAAACCTGCCTCGTCGGGTCGCCCTGAGCACTCGCGGGAACAGGGTCTCATCACCAGGACCAAACAGGGCACGAGGCCGGATCGAGATCACATCCAAACCCGACGACCGGATCAGCCTTTCGGCGGCCCGCTTCGTCGCGACATAGTGATTAAGGGGGCGTCCATCCTGCTTCGCATCCTCGCTGAGAGCCCCGCCGTTCCCGCCCCGTTGGTAAACACACGGGGATGAAACATACAGCAACCGGCCGACGCCGTGTCGCCGACAGCCCTCAATCACGTTCCTGGTGCCAACAACATTTGCCGCCTCAAACAGCGAGCGAGATCCCCATGGTGATGAAAGCGCTCCACAGTGGAAGACGTGGCTCATTCCCTTGCAAAATCCCTCAATCCGTCCGTCTTCCCCGAGGTCGACTCTTTGGAAATCAATGTTCTCGAAAGCCGCAGCAAGCCTCATCCCGCGATCCTCCCGTCGCCCAGTGGCAACGACATGGAGTCCGTCATCCATGGCAAGACGCCTGGTCAGTACTGCCCCGAGAAAGCCCGTCGCCCCTGTTACCAGTACCCTTTTCACGATCGCTCAATAAGTCATTAACAACGCCCCGATCGACAGGCCGGCCGAGGTCCCGGAGAGGAGCACCTTCATCCCTCGGCGCATCCGGCCCGATTCAATCGCTTCATGCATTGCCAGCGGTATCGACGCGGCGACGGCGTTCCCAGACCGTTCCACAGTCATGAAGAATTTGTCCCTTGGTATGCCGAGTCGCCTGCGGACGATACGCATTGACGAAGGGCTCGCCTGATGCGGAATCATCAGGTCCACATCGCCCCAACTGAAACGAGCGTTAACGAACAGCTCCTCGAAGAAATCGGGTAGATGAGCCATCGTCTCGCGAAATACCTCCCGACCACCCATCGAAAACTGAAAGTCGGACGTGTTCGTGCCGTCATGCTCTGTTGCGGGCAAACTCGATCCCCCGCCACGGATCTCGACAAGATGGGCCCGCTCCGCATAGGTTTTGAGGAGGGAGGCGTGCACCGCGGCACCCTCGGTCGCCCTCGAGGGCCTGCCGACAACCACCGCAGCCGCGCCGTCAGCGATCAGTCCGGCACTCTCGGGTTCCCGCCAGTTCAAACCAGGGGAAGCGACCTCGCTCGAGACGATCACCAAACGGTCGAATCGACCCATGTGTATCAGGCAACTCGCCATATCCCATGCGACGAGGAAGCTCAGGCAAGTACTGTTGATGTCAAAACTGGTTAATCCTGCCGTATCCGACCCCAGTTCGTTGAGGATCAGTGCCGAAGTCGAAGGGATCGGCTGTTGCATGATCCCGCTTGCGCAAATCACCCCGTCGATATCGGCCAAGCCCAATCCTGCAGCCTCGAGTGCGCGCCTTACGGCCTCCGCCCCCATAGAGGATGCCGATTCGCCCTCGGTGACAAAGCGACGCGTCAAGACCCCTACATTGCGGGCCGTCCAGCCCACCCGAAGACCGCAAAGGCGGTCGATCTCCTCCGCCGTTACCAGCCTTCCGCCCATAGCCACACCGCTCCCCAGTATCGCTGCCTTCCGATTTTGAAACATACTACCGGGGTTGTGTTCACACATGTGCCTATTATAGAAGAATTATAAATGAATAAATTTTGATTAAATTTGTAAAATTATTATCAAAATCCATTAAGCATCCAGCGTGCCAATTTCAGCACAGGGACTTTTTCTGCACGAATGTTGGCATTAATCGGATTGCATAAGGAAACAGCCACTAATGCATAGTGCAATTAACGCACAGGACAGGTGAGAAATTACACAGGTCCAACCTCAAA
>JABJIU010000236.1 GCA_018661145.1 Pseudomonadota bacterium
CGACATGCGCACGATAGTGTCGACCCCGTCGATATACAGCCAGTAGGCGAGCAGAAACATCCAGGCCCCGCGGTACTGCGCAAGGCTGGTTGCAGTATCCCGAAGTGCCGCGAAGGTTCCTTTGATATCAACCCCGCGCCGACCGCTATTGGGCAGAGGCTCATCGACGTATAGAAAAAGTGGTATTGAGAATACCGTCCACCACACCGCGACGGAGATAAAAGACCAGCGCACACCTTCAACCGCATCGGCCAGGCCAAACATTTGAGGTTTAAGAGTCATCAGTACGTTGATCAGAAACAGCAAGCCCCCACCGAGGTATCCCAGCGCAAAGCCAAAGGCCGATACCCGGTGGCGCTTCTCGGTTGACGATACGATAACCAGGAGGGAATCGTAAAAGGTATTCGCCCCCGAAAAACCCACCACTGCGATGGCGTACAGCAGAATGGCGAAGGGCCACATCCCAGCCTGTACCAGATACAACGCCCCTGTGGCAAGAACGCCAAGGCTCGCAAAGGTGGCGAGCATGCGCTTTCGCAACCCCCCTGTATCGGCCATGGCGCCAAGAATGGGTGCCAGGATCACAATGATCAGACTGGCCACTGAGTTACCGACCCCAAGATAGAAGGTGCTGTGGGTCAGCGTGACATCCTGACTCCAGTACTGTTTAAAGAAAATCGGGAAAAATCCCGCCATCACGGTAGTCGCAAATGCCGAGTTGGCCCAGTCATACAAGGCCCAGGAGACAATAGGTTTGCGACCAGGCGTGCTCATGACATCTTCTCTTTAGATCTGTTTTGTGCAGATTTGATTCAGGTTTCTATTTCGGCATTGTAATAAGATTTGAGTGGATGCAGCGGGTGTTCGATACGTTCCGGGAAAATGTCTGAGAATTAAAGGAAAGTATCCGGGAAATCCGGCAAAGGTTTGAAATTCCCTTCTTGCAGGGATACTGTAGAAGGATGATCAGGCAAGTCCCTATTCAAGAGGGGTGACACCTAAGTTACCAGTGGAAGCCCTTCGTCTTTCCAGCGAAGCAAACCGCCGGCAACGCTAGCCACTTTCTCAAATCCTGCCTGTCGGAGGATGCCTGCGGCCATGGCTGAGCGGCGACCGGATCGGCAGATCGCCATTACAGGTTTGTTTTTTGGAATTTCCTCAAGGCGCTCGCGTAACTGGCCCAGGGGAATACTCGTATTTGCCATCGTCGTTTCGCCAGGGAGGCATTCTTGGGGTTCACGTACATCCAGCAGATAAATTTGTGCAAGATGTTCGGCTGTCCAACTAGGCTCTACTTCCATTACCCCGGCAAAGGTCAGAACCATCGGTGCCCAGTCGGGTTCGATAAGGAGGTTATCGTCTTCAGGTTTTCCACTCGCCATGTTGGCGGGTAGAGCAACGTCAATATGTTTGGGGTGAGGAAGTTGCATTGCATCCATGTAGCCAAGGAAATCCTGCTTATTCGCTTTGCCGCCAATGCGGGCGTTGAAGGCCTTCTCTTCGGCAATAGAGCTGACAGTTCGACCGTTGTAGTCATGGCCGGGATAAATGAGGCACGAGTCAGGCAAAGACAGAATCTGCTCGCTGATGGAGTCATAGAGCGTGCCAGCATTACCCTGCTGGAAGTCAGCGCGGCCGCACCCTCGGATCAGAAGGGCATCGCCGGTGAAGGCGCAGGCGCGGTCTTCTGTCACGTACGTCAGGCAACCGTTTGTGTGTCCCGGAGTGGCCCGAACCTCGAGCGAATGCTGTCCAAATGAAATCACATCATCGTGGTTAAGTTCGACATCTACGTTGGCCGCGCCGATGATTTTCGCCGTACCAATCTTACATCCCGTCTTTTGCTTCATCAGCCAGGCGCCGGTGACATGATCCGCATGGCAATGGGTATCGATGGCGTACTTCAGTTTGAGATCCAGCTCCCGGATGAGAGCGAGGTCCCGAGCGCTTTGCTCAAAAACGGAATCAATAACGATAGCCTCGCGCGAGCTCTCATCAGCAAGGAGGTAGGTGTACGTCGAGGATGAGTTGTCGAAAAGTTGACGGAAGATCATCTATAAACTACTCCAAAAAATTTAGCGCGGAGTACATGACCTGAAAAAACACCTGAGGTTTTGGGCGTTTTCACAAACACTGAACAAACGGGTAAGCAGTCACTTAGAATTTAAAATTAGTAAATAATGAAAAACTAATATATTACGTCCAGTCCAATCTGTCAAATCCCGCTTCTCTAATCAGGATCTCACTTTTATCTCTCACCCGAGATACGATTGAGGTTCTCGAGTCGGTAGGAACCATTTATTTTGAGCGAAGAATTGCCTGCAACTACTCGTATCGTTGTGATCGGCGGGGGCGTCATCGGTGCCAGCGTCGCCTGGCATCTGACTCGCCTCGGGTGCTCAGACGTGGTGGTACTGGAACGAGGGCATATCGGCTGCGGCACCACCTGGCACTCGGCAGGAAATATTATCCGGATGAGTACGGATCCTGTGGCCGTCGAGATATATGCCGAGAGTGCCAGCGTTGTCGCGGCACTTGATCAGCGACATGCTATTGGATGGCGTCCGTGCGGTCGGGTCATGCTTGCAAGCACCAAAGAACGTTTTCAGGAATTTGATACGATTATGCGAACACTGCGTAACCAGGGCACGCCCGTCGAGTCGATCTCTACGGCGGAAGTGCAGCAGAAACTCCCGGCCATGAATACGGTTGACCTGCTGGGTGCACTGTGGAGTCCGGGAGACGGTCGTGTTGACCCCACCGCACTGACGGCCGCGTATTGCCGTGAGGCGAAGCAGAGCGGGGCAAAGTTCTTGGAAGGGATCGAGGCGAAACAGGTAGTTACTCAGGCTGATACCGTTACCGGTGTGGAGACTGATCAAGGGCTGATCCGGTGTGAGGTAGTTGTTAATTGTGCGGGCATGTGGGCGCGCGATCTTGGTCTTAGAAACAATGTCGATATCCCGCTTTATGCAGTGGAGCATTTCTACGCGCTGACCGAATCCCTCGATGACGTCTATCCGGATATGCCAACCTTTAGGGATCCTGATGGCCTGATCTATGGTCGTGAGGAAGTCGGCGGCCTGCTGGTGGGGTGTTTTGA
>JABJIU010000160.1 GCA_018661145.1 Pseudomonadota bacterium
AGTACGCATTGCTGATGATCTTGGCGGTGATCGCTGGGTCGTGAAAGCGCAAATACACGCAGGAGGCCGGGGCAAGGGCGGAGGCGTCAAGGTTGTCTATTCTCTAAATGGTGTATCGGAGGCCGCGGAAGAAATGCTTGGCATGATGCTGGTCACGCATCAGACCGGCCCGATGGGTCAGCAGGTCAACCGGCTGCTGGTAGAGGAGGGCGTGGATATCGCCCGAGAGCTCTATGTAGGGCTCGTCATCGACAGGAGTTCCCAGCGCGTTGTAGTAATGGCAAGTTCCGAAGGTGGGACCGAGATCGAAGAAGTGGCAGCCCACAGTCCCGGAAAGATATTTAAGACCTTTGTTGATCCCAAGCTTGGCCTGTTAGAGGCCGACGCGCTCGATTTAATGACGAAACTGGGTCTTGCGCAAGAGCCGGCGAACGAAGGTGCGAAATTTCTGCAACGCCTTTTTGAAGTGTTTTGGGAGACGGACGCATCCCTCGCGGAGATCAATCCTCTGGTGGTTACCGCCGATAACCAGATGATTGCACTGGATGCAAAGTTTAACTTCGACGACAACGCGCTTTTTCGACACCCGGAAATTGTCGCGATGCGGGACACCGACGAGGAAGACCCGGCCGAACTCGAGGCTTCGGCAGTAGGGCTCAGTTATATCTCTTTGGATGGCAACATCGGTTGCCTGGTCAACGGCGCCGGACTAGCAATGGCAACGATGGACATCATTAAACTGTATGGCGGAGAGCCGGCCAACTTTCTTGATGTGGGCGGTGGGGCGACCACCGACCAGGTCACGGAAGCGTTTAAGATTATGTTACGCAATCCAGAGCTCGGAGCAATTCTGGTAAACATCTTCGGAGGAATCATGCGGTGTGACGTGGTTGCGGAGGGCCTGGTGCAGGCCGCGCAGGTCGTTAAATTGAAGATTCCGCTGGTGGTCAGGCTAGAAGGGACAAATGTCGAGCGCGGACGTGAGATTCTTGAAAGGTCCGGTCTTGACATGATTACAGCGATCAACATGGATGATGCGGCTGAAAAGGTCGTTGCGGCGACCGGAAACTGACCGATGGCAATACTGATCAACAGCACGAGCCGAGTGATTACTCAGGGGATTACCGGAAAAACTGGCCAGTTCCATACGCGAAACTGTCTCGAGTACGGCCAGGGAGGGAAATGTTTTGTCGCTGGCGTAACGCCAGGAAAGGGTGGCCAAGCATTCGAGGGTATCCCAATTTTTGACACGGTCAAGGAAGCGCGGGACCAAACAAGCGCTAACGTATCCGTGATCTATGTTCCTCCCCCGTTTGCAGCGGCCGCAATCGACGAAGCGCTCGAGGCAGGTATTGGCACTGTGATTTGTATTACAGAGGGTGTGCCGGTCAAGGACATGATCCTGACTCGACACGGTATGCAGGACAGTCAAGCGGTCCTGATTGGGCCCAACTGCCCCGGAGTGATTACCCCCGGTGAAATCAAAATCGGAATCATGCCGGGATACATCCATACCCCTGGTCGGATCGGGGTGGTTTCGCGTTCTGGGACTCTCACTTATGAAGTCGTGGATCAATTGACTAAGTTAGGAATGGGTCAGTCAACCTGCGTCGGCATTGGCGGTGATCCCGTGAACGGACTGAAACATCTTGATATCATGAAAATGTTTAACGATGATCCCGACACTGATGCTGTAGTCATGTGTGGTGAGATCGGCGGTTCGGACGAGGAAGAATGTGCGCAGTGGATCAGCGAACACATGACAAAGCCAGTTGCCGCCTTCATTGCCGGGGTGACCGCGCCACCGGGAAAACGAATGGGACACGCCGGGGCGATCATCGCGGGTGGTCGAGGCACAGCAAGTGACAAGATCAGCGCCCTGAAAGACGCCGGAGTGTCGGTGACAGCGAACCCGGCGGAGATTGGCCAGGTAATGCGCCAGGCAATCGGGACAGACTAATCGGATTTCAAACCCGGGCTGGGATTACAGACTGGCGAGAACGGCGCTGATACTTTCTTTGGCGTCGCCAAAGAGCATCCTAGAGTTGTCGCGGTAGAAAAGCGGGTTGTCTATCCCAGCATACCCGGTGGCCATGCTGCGTTTCAGCACGATCGTAGTATTCGCTTTCCACACCTCCAGCACCGGCATCCCGGCAATGGGGCTATCGGGAACCTCCTG